>NZ_JBOHHI010000229.1:0-20784 GCF_050700595.1 Mycobacterium sp. | reverse complement strand
TTGGCGCCGACCGGCGCCGGTGCCCGGGGTATCGCTGCTGCTGTCGCTCATGTAAGCGAATGTAGCCCGATTTGGTCCGAATTTCAAACATTTGTTCGACCGCGTGTCGCGATACCGGGCGCGTTGAGGTGTCGGTGTCGGTGGTGCCGGATACGGTGCTGCGTGGACTACAACGATTCGATCACATGTTCGGCCACTCGAACGTACTGTCGATTATATTCGAACATGTGAGCGGAAATCGTTTGACAGGAGGAGCCCGCATGACAGTCATCGAAACGATCCGGCCCATACCAACCCGGTGCCGTCCGGTCTATGTGCGGTCGGCCGGTGAGCACGGCAGAGCGCAAGGTCCCCGGCTGTCGAGACCGGCCGGCGCCCCGCCACGCTATCGGGGCACCGGCGTGTTGATGTCTACGGCGCCACATCGGCCGCGGCCGATCACCCCGGCGACGACGGTGGCGCTTGCGTTGCTGGCCGCCGTCATCACGGTATGGCTCGGCCTGGTGGCGCAATTCGGCGAAGCGCTGAACGACACCTCGGCCGGCACACCCGACCGGCTTGCCGTGGTGCGTGTCGAGCCGGGGGAGACGCTGGCGCACCTGGCAGCCCGGGTGGCACCCGGCGCGCCGGCCGGTCAGGTCGCCGAGCGCATTCGTGACCTCAACGGTCTGGACAGCGCGACACTGGTCGCGGGGCAGACACTGATCGCGCCGGTGCGCTGACGGCGGCGTTGTGCACACCGGCCGGCGACCGCCGATCGCGACGATGCCGGGCCCGTGCGGCGTCGCGCAGGTACGCTCGGACTGGTCTGAGAGCGATCGGTGCGGCGAAGGAGCGGTCATGCACTGTCCGTTCTGTCGTCATCCCGATTCCCGGGTGGTCGACTCCCGAGAGACCGACGAAGGTCAGGCCATCCGGCGCCGAAGGTCGTGTCCCGAGTGCGGGCGGCGATTCAGCACGGTTGAAACGGCGGTGTTGGCCGTGGTCAAGCGCAGTGGTGTTACCGAGCCGTTCAGTCGGGAGAAGGTCGTCAGCGGCGTGCGACGGGCCTGCCAGGGCCGCCAAGTCGACGACGATGCGTTGAACCTGCTGGCCCAGCAGGTGGAAGACACCGTCCGCGCGAACGGCTCGCCGGAAGTTCCCAGCCACGAGGTCGGCCTGGCGATCCTCGGGCCGCTGCGAGACCTCGATGAAGTCGCCTATCTGCGGTTCGCCTCGGTGTACCGATCCTTTTCCTCCGCAGACGATTTCGAGCGTGAGATCGAGGCGCTCCGCGCGCATCGCAAAATCTGCGCCCGGCTGACCGGCGGCGGATAGCTCGCTTTAGGCTGGCTGTATGCCCGCCGACCTGCATCCAGATCTTGAAGCACTGGCACCGCTACTGGGTACGTGGGCCGGTCGCGGCTCGGGTGAGTACCCGACGATCGAACCGTTCGACTACGTCGAAGAAGTCGTGTTCTCCCACGTCGGCAAGCCGTTTCTGGTCTACGGTCAAAAAACCAAGGCGGTGGCCGACGGAAAGCCGTTACACGCCGAGACCGGCTATCTCCGGGTGCCGCAACCGGGCCATGTCGAGCTGGTCGTCGCCCACCCCAGCGGTATCACCGAAATCGAGGTCGGCACCTACACGCTGACCGGTAACGTCATCGAGCTGGAGTTGACCGCATCATCGATCGGACTGACTCCGACCGCCAAAGAGGTGACGGCGCTTGGCCGTTCGTTCCGCATCCACGACGACGAGCTGTCCTACTCGCTGCGAATGGGCGCAGTAAAGCAAGCTTTGCAGCATCACCTCAGCGCTGTACTGCACCGAAAACGATGAAAACACACCCAAGGAGCCCCGGCGTGAACGTCGAAAACGCGGTCTATCCCACCCGTCCCCGCATCGAGGCGCTGGCCGCAGATGCCTCCGATGGCCCTGTCGTGATGCTCAACCTGCTCAAATTCCGTGCCCAGGCAGTCTATCCCGATGGACGTCGCAGCGACTTGACCGGCCGCGAAGCCTATGGCCGTTACGTCGCAGCAATGCAGGACATCATCGAACAACACGGTGGAAGGTTGCTGTTCGGTGGGGATATTGATTCGCTGGTGATCGGCGATGTTGAGGACATGTGGGACGCGTGCGCGTTGGTCGAATACCCTTCTGCGGTAGCCTTCGCCGCGATCGTCACCTCACCGGAGGTCGCGGAGGTCGGTGTGGATCGCGCTGCCGGGCTCGAAGGGCAGTTGCTGATCCGCGTCACACAACAGCTGCGGTAGGACGCGCCTCAGACGAAGTGCGTTACCCCGTCGTTGACGACGCGACCGGCGACACGCACCCAGCCCTCCGGGTTCCAGGTGGTCTCGATCACCGAGCCCTTGCCCTGAGTGATGGTCAGGTCGCGGCTGAGGTAGTCGGTGATCCGCACCGCCGCTGATCCGGTCGCCTCATCTTCGGGCACGCCCAGGCTGGCGGCGAACATTCGGGACCGCAGCGACCCCGCCGACTCGTCGGTCCAGGTCCACAAATAGTGCGAGACGTCGTCGGGAAAGTCGGCGGGTGTGGCGGTAGCGAGGTCGTCGACCGAGTCCAGATCATGGATCGCGACCTCGGGCGCCCATTCAGAGCGGGCGCTGATCGCGGTGAGGTCGTTTTCATAGGTCACTTGCACGATGCCTGCCGGCACTTGCAGGGTGTGGATCGGCATACCCAGCGTGCGCAGCCACCACGACAGTCCCACCGTCGGGTGGCCGGCGAAGGGGATCTCGGTCATCGGCGTGAAGATGCGGGCCTGTGCGGTGGTCGATCCGGGTGCCGGCAGATCGACGAATACCGTTTCGCTGTAGCCCAATTGGCTCGCCAGCCGCTGCCGATCCTGGGGGGTCACCGTGCCGGCATCGACCACTCCGAGCGGATTTCCGAAATTGCCCTCCGAATCGGTGAAGACCCGCAACACCGTGACGTCGATGCTCATTCGGTGACTGTACGACGCGGCCGCCGCCGGTCACGGCTCAGGTAGCGCTGCGCTCGTCGCTCAGGCCGGGTCGTCGTCGTCGAACTTCTTTTCCGCCTGCTGGGCCAGGAACCGCTCGAACTCCGCGCCGAGTTCGTCGCCACTGGGCAGATCTTCATCGCGCGTCAACAGCGACCTGTTCTCCTGCGCGGCGATGAACTCGTCGTACTGCCGCTCGAGCGCCGCCACCACCTGCGCCACCTCCGCGGAGGCCTCGACCTGTTCGTCGATCTTGGCGCGGATATCGGTGCCCGCATCGGTCAACGCCCGCAACGGCAGCTGTAACGAGCCGGTCTTGGCCACCTGTTCGAGCAGTGCCTGCGCGGCTTCCGGGTAGTCGGTCTGCGCCAGGTAATGCGGCACATGCACGGTGAATCCGACGACCTCGTGCCCGTGCTGGGCCATCCGGTATTCCAGCAGGTTCGACGCGCTGGCAGGCACTTGCACCTCGGAGATCCACGGGGTGAAGTCGGAGATCAGCTCGCGGTTGTTGGAATGTGCCGTCATCGTGACCGGCCGGGTGTGCGGTACCGCCATCGGGATGGTGCCCAATCCGATGGTCTGCCGGACGCCGAGCCGTTCGGCCAGCAGCCGCACCGCGGTGATGAAGCGCTCCCATTTCAGGTCCGGCTCCATGCCGGCCAGCAGCAAAAACGGCGTGCCGACGCTGTCGTGCAGCGCATACAGGCTCAGCTCGGGATCGTCGTAACCGGTGAAGTGATCGGTCTTGAACCTCATCAACGGCCGCCGTGAGCGGTAGTCCAGCAGCTCGTCGATCGCGAAGGACGCCACCAGCTCGGTGTCCAGCGCGTCCTTCAGGTGTGCCGCGGCCAGCCCGATCGCATGGCCGGCGTCGGAAAAACCCTGCAAGGCGTGCACCAAAACCGGTCCTCGGCCGTCCGACGACGACAACTGCGGTGCCGGGAACTCAAGCTCGTACATCCCGTTTTGTTCGGGCTGGTAGGGCTGTCCCTGATCCGGGGGCTGGTTGTGGCCCATCAGTTGTTGCCTCCTCGCCACGGTGCTCCGTTGTGCGCCGTGTCCAAATAGTCTCTCTCAGATCGGCGCGCGATAAGTGCGGACCCGCCCGTCAACTCACCCGCCCGAGCTTTGTAAACGCGGTACCCAGTGGGCGCATTCCTGACCGGGTACCCATTTCGCGTTGTGCTGAATTCCGGCATGATCGACAGCGATGCGCATTGTGGCGGCGGCAAAAGGCCTGCCGATCGGCTTGGCTGTGTTGCTGGCGGCGTGCGGGGGACAGGCCGATTCTGCGCCGGGGACCAGCACACCTGAACGGCCCGTCGCCGATTCCACCTCTCGGGTCGTCGCGCGCCCGGTCAGTCCCGACCCGGAGGTGGGGGCGATTTTCCTCGGCGATGGTGACCTGCATACCTGCACCGGCGCGGTGGTGCATTCCGTGGGCGGGGACCTCATGCTGACCGCTGCGCACTGCCTGCCCGGGGGCATCCGGGCCGGCTTCGTACCCGGCTTGTCCGGTGCCGCCGCGCTCACCGACACCTGGACGGTGGACACCGTCTACCTCGATCCGCGCTGGGTGGACAACCGGGACCCGCACGCCGACTATGCGATTGCGCGGGTCAGCCGCGCCGCTGGCGGGTCGATCGAGGCGCAGGTCGGTTCGGCGCTGTCGCTGGGCACCGCGCCCGCGCCCGGGACCCCGGTCAGCGTCATCGCCTATCCGATGGGGGTCGCCGGCGGGCCGATCGGCTGCCGGGTCGCTACCGGTATCACCGACGGTTACCCCACCTTGCCGTGTGCCGGCCTGGCCGACGGGACCAGTGGCGCGCCCTGGATCGACGGGCCGACGGTGATCGGGGTGATTGGCGGTTTCGAGGCCGGTGGCTGCCAGCAGCGCGTGTCCTACTCGGCGCCGTTCGACGAGCACACCGCCGCCTTGCTGGCGCGCGCCGAGGCCGGCGGACCCGGCGATGCGGCACCGCCCGGATTCGAGGACCCCTGCTAAGGGCTCAGCTGCGGAACTGGTTGAGCGCGCGCACCTTGTTGCGCACGTCCAGCGCGGCGACCTTGTAGGCCTCCGAGAAGGTGGGGTAGTTGAACACCGCGTCGACCAGGTAGTCGACGGTGCCGCCGCAGCCCATCACGGCCTGACCGATATGGACCATCTCGGTGGCGTTGGTGCCGAAGATGTGCACCCCGAGCAGGGTGAGGTCTTCGGTGGAGACCAGCAGTTTGAGCATGCCGTAGGAGTCGCCGGCGATCTGGCCGCGGGCCAGTTCCCGATACCGGGCCACCCCGACCTCGTAGGGGATCGCATCCTTGGTCAACTCCACCTCCGTGGCGCCCACGTAGGAGACCTCGGGGATCGAGTACATGCCGATCGGTTGCAACTCGGTCATGGGATCGGTCGGCTCGCCGAAGGCGTGGTAGGCGGCCAGCCGTCCCTGGTCCATCGAGGTTGCCGCCAGCGCGGGGAAGCCGATCACGTCGCCGACGGCGTAGATGTGGTCGATCTTCGTCCGGAACTGGTCGTCGACGAAGATCCGCCCGCGGTTGTCGGCCTCCAGGCCGGCGTTGACGAGGTCGAGGTCGTCGGTTTGGCCCTGTCGGCCCGCCGAATACATGACCGTCTCGGCGGGAATCTGCTTGCCGCTGGCCAGGGTGGTGACGGTGCCCGCGGAGCCGACGTCGACTGCGGTCACCTCTTCGCCGAACCGGAACGTCACCGCCAGGTCGCGCAGGTGGAATCGCAGCGCTTCGATGATTTCCGGATCGCAGAACTCCAGCATGGAGTCCCGCTTTTCCACGATGGTCACCTTGGTGCCCAGCGCGGCGAACATCGACGCGTACTCGACACCGATCACACCCGCGCCGACGACGACCATCGACGCCGGGATGAACTTGAGATCGAGGATGCCGTCGGAGTCGAGCACCCGGTGCTCGTCGAACTCGACCCCGGCCGGTCGTGCCGGCTTGGTGCCGGTCGCGATGATGACGTAGGCGCCGCTGACCGTGGTCCGCTCGCCCGGGGACGCGTCCTCGACCAGCACGGTGTGCGGGTCGACGAAACGGCCGTGACCGACGATCAGGTCGATCCGGTTGCGCATCAGCTGGCTGCGCACCACGTCGGCTTGCTTGCCGATCACATGCTGGGTTCGGTCCAACAGGTCGGCGGGGGTGATCTTGTCCTTGACCCGGTAGCTGGCGCCGTACAACTCGCGCTGGCTCATGCCGGTGAGGTAGACCACCGCCTCGCGCAGCGTCTTCGACGGGATGGTGCCGGTGTTGACGCAGACTCCGCCCAGCATCCGGCCGCATTCGACGACGGCCACCGACTTGCCCAGTTTGGCCGCGGCGATCGCGGCCTTCTGGCCGCCCGGGCCTGAACCGATGACGACGAGGTCGTACTCGAGCATCGAAGCCATGAAATAGACATGTACGCCGGTTTGTCGGCGCGCGCACGCCGATCACCGCGATACACACGTGCGTAATGCTGCACAGTCTCGACTTCATCCACAGCTGGCGGGCCTGGCCGCCGCCGTTGCCCGCACGCTGACGGTGCCCGTTGCCAGCGTTGCGCCTATGACAACGCACAAATATGACTTCGAACTGAACCGCCCCGGCGCATTGATCGCAGCCGTGCCCGCCGTACTGGGTTTCGTACCTGAGAAATCGCTGATCTTGCTCTCGATCGACGGTGGCGAACTGGGCTCGGTGATGCGCGTCGACCTGTCCACCGAGCTCGCCGACCGGCTCGGGCATCTCGCCGAGGTGGCCGCCGCGGCCGAACCGGAGGCCGCCGTCGCGGCGATCGTCGACGCCGACGGCGCCCCCTGTCCGGTGTGCAACGAGGAATACCGCGAACTGTGTGCGTCGCTCCGTCAGGAGTTGTCGCAGCGCGACATCGTGCTCCTGGCCCTGCATGTGGTGGATCGGGTGGCTCCCGGCGGGCGCTGGCACTGCGTGGACGGCTGCGGTTCCGGCGGTGCCGTCGACGACCCGTCGGCATCACCGCTGGCAATGGCGGCCGTGCTGGATGGCCGTCGCCTCTACGCGCGGCGCGCCGATTTGCAGGCCGTCATCACCGTCGACGACCGGTCCGACAGCGTGGAGTTGGCCGCTGCGATCGAGCACCAGGCGGCCACCCGCGACGCCGCGCATCGGGTGGATCCCGACCGCTGCGGTCGCCGCGACGTCGAAAACGCCATCGCCGCCGCCGCCCGGGTCGCTGACGGCCGATCGCTCTGCGACGAGGAGCTGGCCACACTGGGCTGCGCACTGGCCGACCTGCAGGTCCGCGACACGCTCTACGCGCTCGCGGTGGGCGAGACGGCCGGTGAGGCCGAGTCGCTGTGGGCGCTTTTGGCGCGCAGACTGCCCGCGCCGTGGCGGGTCGAGGCGTTGGTGTTGCTCGCGTTCAGCGCCTATGCCCGCGGCGACGGCCCGCTGGCCGGGGTGTCACTGGAGGCGGCGCTGCGCTGCCAGCCCGGCCACCGGATGGCCGGCATGCTGGATACGGCGCTGCAGTCGGGTCTGCGGCCCGAGCACATCCGCGAACTTGCGGTCACCGGCTACCAGCTGGCCAAGCGGCTCGGTGTGCGCCTACCGCCTCGACGGGCGTTCGGGCAACGCGCCGTCTAGCCGAGTTAGACCTTCTCTACTTTGACGGCGTGGGCCATCTCGTGCGGCAACGACACGTTCTCGTGGCCCGGAATCACGATCGTCACACCGCCGGCCGGGTTGGTCTCGACGGTCACCCGCGCGTTGGGGACGACGCCGGCGTCTTTCAGGCGGCTGATCAGGTCGATATCGCCTTGCACATGCTCGGTTAGCTGGCGGACCACCACCGCAACCGGCGACCCGGACGGCAGCTCGGTCAGCCGCACCAGGTTGGCGTCGCCGGCGCCGAACTCCGGCCCGACGCCGAGGTCCAACAGCCCGGGTATCGGGTTGCCGAACGGCGAAGTGGTCGGGTTGTTGAGCACTTGCACCAGCCGACGTTCGACGTCTTCGCTCATCACGTGCTCCCACCGGCAAGCCTCGGCGTGCACCTCTTCCCACGGCACTCCGATGACGTCGACCAGCAGCCGTTCAGCGAGCCGGTGTTTGCGCATCACGGCGATGGCCATTGTCCGGCCCTTATCGGTCAGCTCGAGATGACGGTCGCCCGCCACGCGTAGTAACCCGTCCCGTTCCATCCGCGACACGGTCTGGCTGACGGTGGGTCCGCTCTGGTCGAGACGTTCGGCAATCCGCGCACGCAGCGGCGTTACGCCTTCTTCCTCGAGGTCGTAGATGGTCCGCAGATACATCTCGGTGGTGTCGACCAGCTCGTTCATTCCGCACCCTCCATCGCAGCCGAGTCTACTTGGCCAGCTGCGAGAATGGTCTGCTAACACTCCACAGCACGCCGTGCTGTGCTTCGTTCTACCCCGTGCTTGCGATCGCCGCGTGGCTAGCTGGCGTAGGACCGTAGCCGGTCGGCGCGCTCGCCGTTGCGCAGCTTGGTCATCACTTCGCGCTCGATCTGGCGGACCCGCTCACGGGACAAACCGAACAGCTTGCCGATCTGGTCGAGGGTTCGCGGCTGCCCGTCCTCCAGACCGAAGCGCAACCGGATCACCTGATGCTCGCGCTCGTCGAGCGTCGCCAGCACGCTGCGGATGTCGGTGTGCAACAGCTCGGCGATCACGGCGTTCTCAGCTGACATCGCTTCGGCGTCCTCGATGAAATCGCCAAGCGGCGCCTCTTCCTCGGAGCCGACCGGCATGTCAAGGCTGACCGGGTCGCGGCTGTGCTCCAGCAGGTCATTGATCTTGTCGACCGGAATGCCCGATTCGGCGGCGAGTTCCGCATCGGTGGCTTCGCGGCCGAGGTTCTGGTGCATCTCCCGCTTGATCCGGGCCAGTTTGTTCACCTGCTCCACCAAATGAACCGGCAGGCGGATGGTGCGGCTCTGGTCGGCCATACCGCGGGTGATTGCCTGCCGAATCCACCAGGTGGCATACGTGGAGAACTTGAATCCCTTTGTGTAGTCGAACTTTTCCATCGCACGGATCAGCCCGAGGTTGCCTTCCTGAATGAGATCCAGCAGCGGCATTCCACGTCCCGTGTAACGCTTTGCCAGCGAGACCACCAGCCGCAAGTTGGCTTCGAGCAGATGGCGACGGGCTGCTTCGCCGTCGCGGACCACGGCCGCGAGATCACGCTTGCGGTTCTCGCCGAGCCGCTTGCGAGTTTCGAGCAGATGCTGGGCATAGAGCCCGCCCTCGATGCGCTTGGAGAGTTCGACTTCGTCAGCGGCGCTGAGCAACGCCGTCTTGCCGATGCCGTTCAGATACACGCGCACCAAGTCCGCGGCTGGGCTTTGAGCGTCTAGATCGCTGTCAACCCGGCTGGTGGTGCCATTTGCCATCACGGCCTCCTGATCGGCTTCAACTGTCATGTGGATGTCATGTGGTCCAACGACCAACCCGAGCCGAGAGTTCCCGCCCGGCGGTCATTTCACACTCCTTGACATGCACGAATGCGCACGCAGCCCTAAGAATGTGCTGAGAAGCCCGGCCAGCGGCCGGTTATCGGGAACCCGCGCTGTCCGCGCCCGGCGATTCGGGTTGCGGCGCCGAGTGACTGCCTCGCTCGAGGGCAGGTCGCTCGGCCGTCGGGAACAGCGGGGTGCGCCGCCGGGTGTGATCGAATCGGCGAGGCTCGTCGGCACGGCGCGGCGGTCGGTCGTTGGCGATCAGCACCGCCATCCACGGCAACGGAATCGACGCGACGAGAATCAGAAGCGAAATCAGACCGTTGTGCCAGAGCCCGTAGGCGACCGCGGCCAACACCAGGGCGGGAATACGGAACGCCATCAAGGTCACATATTTGCGCACCCGTTGGCGATGCTGCACCTCGTACGCGGGTGCTGCGGCGGTGATGAGCACCGGCCGACCGTCGTCGTCGAAACCCAGCTCGGAGCCGTGCTTCATTTCTCCACTGTCCCACATTCGGTCGCTCCCGGCACTCGGCCATGTCCGCCCCAAGCGGGTCAGGGCCGATTTCGGGCACAATATGGGGCATGCAGACCCAGACGATCGAGCGCACCGATGCCGACGAACGCGTCGATGACGGGACCGGCAGCGATACACCCAAGTACTTCCACTACGTCAAGAAGGACAAGATCGCCGAGAGTGCGGTGATGGGCAACTATGTTGTGGCGCTGTGCGGTGAGGTGTTTCCGGTAACCCGCTCAGCCAAGCCCGGCTCGCCGGTCTGCCCGGACTGCAAGCGGATCTACGACCGGCTCAAGAAGGGCTAGCCGGTATCCACGCGGTCTAGCGCGTTGCGTCGGCTACGGCCCCGGAATCGCCGTCGACCCGCGTTCGTGACCTCAGCCAGCGTCGCAACCGGTGGGCGTGGGTGGTCGGCGCCGGCCACTCCTCCTGGATCGCGGCATTGAGTTCGGCGCCGAGCATGACCGCGAACCCGCCGAAGAAAGCGAACAACAAGAACGCGATCGGTGTGGCCAGCGCGCCGTACGTATACCCGGTGCCAGTGATCCAGCTCAGGTAGACGCGCAGGCCGAGGGTGGCGATCAGGAAGACCACGGTGGCCAGCATCGCGCCGAAGACCAGCCGATGCGTCGGCAGCGCTTCGGGCAGCGCAACCCGATACAGGATCATCACCGCGATCAGCAGAGCGCCGATCAGCGCCGGGTAGTAGCCGAGGTCCAGCCAGCTGTCCGGGATGAATTGCGCCACTTTCCGCGGGCCCAGCACCATCAGCGGAGCGGTGGCGATCACAAACAGCAGCATCACGACATACAGGAACAGCGCGAAGAGCCGCTGGCGCACCGGATGGCGCAGCGGGGTCTGGTCGTGAGCTTCGACCACCGAATCGACGAACGCCGAAATCGCCGACGATCCGGCCCACAACGAAATCACGAAGCCCAGCGACACCACCTCGCCCCGCGCGCCCCTGTCGATATCGGTGATCGTCGGCTTGATGATCTCGTTGACGACGTTGTCGGAGAAAAAGCTGTGCGCCATCGACACCAGCCGGTGTTCGATGGTGGGCAGAGTGTCGGGTCCGAACAGCGGCGCGACGTAGGCGAGGCTGCCCAGCATTCCCAACAGCAACGGAGGCAGCGACAACGCCGACCAGAAGGCCGCCTGCGCTGACTCGGAGAAGATGGAGTCGTCCCAGCTCTTCGACAGCGCCCGGCGGGTGACGCGCCACAGGCGATGACGCGACGGCTTCGGAGCCCGGTCGCTCATGACCAATCCAGGATTCCTGATCTGGCGTGCTACCCCCCGGATTGCCGGCGGGCGAGTTTTCGCTTAGGACACCAGCGGGGCGCTGGCTTGCAGCACTGCGTCCAACTGGGTCAGTTTTGCCTCGTGCTGGTTCGCGTGATGCTGGCAGAAGAGGAGTTCGGCTCCAGAAGGCAGCGTGGCGCGCACCCGGGCGGCGGCACCGCACCGGTCGCACCGATCAGCCCTGGTGAGTTCCGGACTGGTCAGGGTCGCGTTCATGGCTACTCCGTTTCTGGCCTATGTGTCCACTGTCTCAGATGTCGGGGCTTTTGGCCGTCTTCCCCGACTGATTACCCGCTGTGTCGTTTCTCACGCGCTGTGCGATCACTCGGCAGAGTGGTCGTGTGAATCCCCAACCGGCGGTGTTGGTACACCTGTGTTCCGTCGACGACTGGTCGAGCGCCGTAGCCCGCGGCGAACTCAGGCCCGGGTCACTCTCCGGCTTCATCCATCTGTCGGCGCCAGAGCAGGTCCACCTGCCGGCCAACCGGCTTTACCGTGGCCGAGACGACTTGGTGCTGTTGCACATCGACCCGGCCCGGCTCAATGCACCGGTGCGTTGGGAACCGGGAGTTGCAACGGATCCACCGGCGATGCTGTTCCCTCATCTGTACGGGCCGTTGCTGGTTGGCGCTGTGATCAATGTCACCCGCTACCGGCCGGGCCCGGACGGCGACTTCGCGCCGGGGGGATAGCTGCCCGGTGTACTCACTCCAGGTAGTCGCGTACTAGGGAACCGGTTTTGCGCCGTCGGACTAAGCGATATCGGTCCGGGTGCGGCCCTCATTCGAATTCAGTTGGTGCGGTGCTCAACTCGGTGCATTAGTGCGGACGACCGAATCGCCCCCAGTTTGCCAGGCAGTCGTGAAGGTGGTGACGGAGACCTGCTCGTCAGGGTGGTCGACACCGGGGTCGTTGAGGTGGACGATCTCCTTGTTGGTGTCGATCCCGGTGACTACCAGGAAGTGATCGGCCTTGGTGCGCTCGTCGCCGCTGTTCCAGATGGTCGCGGAATTGACCCAGGCGATGATCTTGCGCCCGTCAGTGAGGTACTGCTGGAGCGCCGGCATCCCGGTCTGATCGGGGTGCGTCGTCGCATCGGCCATAACCGATTTGATGCCGTAGTAGTCGAGCAGCACGACTCCGTCCGCCAATTCGATGCCACCGTTGCCGTTGGAGTGGCTCGGGTCGGCCGGGGGCGCGTAGATCGGACCGGGGTTGGTCTGGGAGGGGGTCTTCTCTGCCAGCGCGATGATCTCCTGCTCCGTCGGCTCGTGCCCGGTGATCTCACCGACCACGTCGGCCACGGACAGCAGCCCGCAGTTGTCCTCGAGCGACTGCTGCTGCCAGTACTTCGCGGCCGCGACGGGGTTGCCGTATATGCCGCTGGCAGTGTTCGGCGGCGGCGCCGATGGCGGGTTTTCGTTTAGTTCGTTTACCGCGCTGGCGATGGTCGGCGATGCGGTCGTCGACGGCGCCGATGGCGTGGCGGGGCCACACGCGGATGCGAGGGAGACAGTGGCCATGCCGATGAAAGCACCCACCACGGCATTGCGCGCCGCGGTTGCGATCCGGGAATTGAACATGGCGCTGATCGGGCCAGTGAACCACCGATCCACCCCGTTGACCCGGAAAATGACCCTGAAAACGGGTCATCATCATCATCAAACCTTTAGAGGCAGGGGAATACACGACGACCCGGGCTGAGCGGCGCCGGTGATATTTCTGAATTAACCGATAAACCTACTGGTCAGAGCGGTGCAGTACGGTCACGCTCAGTCCAGGTAGTCGCGCAGAACCTGAGAGCGGCTGGGGTGGCGCAACTTCGACATCGTCTTCGACTCGATCTGGCGGATCCGTTCCCGGGTGACGCCGTAGACCTGACCGATCTCGTCCAGGGTGCGGGGTTGGCCGTCGGTGAGTCCGAAGCGTAGCCGCACCACACCGGCCTCGCGTTCGGACAGCGTCTCGAGCACCGACTGGAGCTGGTCCTGCAGCAGGGTGAACGACACCGCGTCGACGGCGACTACCGCTTCGCTGTCCTCGATGAAGTCGCCCAGCTGGCTGTCGCCCTCGTCGCCGATGGTCTGATCCAACGAGATCGGCTCTCGCGCGTACTGCTGGATTTCCAGCACCTTCTCCGGGGTGATATCCATCTCTTTGGCGAGCTCTTCGGGGGAGGGCTCGCGGCCGAGATCCTGCAGCAGCTCTCGCTGGATGCGGCCCAGCTTGTTGATCACCTCGACCATGTGCACCGGGATCCGGATGGTGCGGGCCTGGTCGGCCATCGCTCGGGTGATCGCCTGCCGGATCCACCAGGTGGCGTAGGTGGAGAACTTGTAGCCCTTGGTGTAGTCGAACTTCTCCACGGCACGGATCAGGCCCAGGTTGCCCTCCTGGATCAGGTCCAGGAAGAGCATCCCGCGACCGGTGTAGCGCTTGGCCAGCGAGACGACGAGGCGCAGGTTGGCCTCGAGCAGGTGGTTCTTCGCGCGCCTGCCGTCGGCGGCGATCCACTCGAACTCCTCGGACACCTTGGCCGAGATCTTGCCCCCCTTGGCGAGCTTCTCGTCGCTGAACAGGCCGGCCTCGATGCGCTTGGCGAGCTCGACCTCCATCGCGGCGTTGAGCAGCGGCACCTTCCCGATCTGCTTCAGGTAGTCCTTGACCGGGTCCGCAGTGGCGCCGGCGACCATGACCTGCTGCTCGGGCTCGTCGGTCTCGTCGACGGCGGAGACGATGAAGGATGCCTTCTTCTCGTCCTGCTCGATGCTCGGGTCGTTGGCGACGTCGGCCTCGAACTGCTCGTCGGGGACGTCGGCCAGGGCACGCTTGCCGTCGGGGCCGACGGCCTGGGTCTCGGCCTGCAGCTGGTCGGCGGACTTGCCCGAAGCGTCCTTGCCGCCCCGCTTCGAGGTGCGGGCCGCGCCGGCGGCCGTCCCGCCCTTGCGCGCGGCGGGCTTCTTGGTGCCCGAGCCGGAGGTCTTGGCCGCCTTCTTGGCAGCGGACTTCTTGGTCGTCGACGAGCTCGCTGACACGAACTACCTCTCGCTTGTGAACCGGGCGGGCACTTCTCGGGCGCGGCAAAGCCCGTACCTGTCAACAGCCGCAGTTACATTGTGACATGCCAGCGGTCGTGCCCAAGCCAGACCACGACCTCCCGGGCTGTGGATCACGGCCCGGCAGAGCCGTGGTGCGGCACAGTAGGGCTGTGGCAGCGCCCGTCCCCGGCTTCGACAGCGCCGATCCGGCCATCCCCGTGGCCGGGCAGGTCCGGTGTGCGATGGAGGACTTCGTCCGAGCAGCCGGCGCCCGCCGCTCCCTGCCCGCCGTCCTCCACCTCGGGGTCCCGGGGGGCGAGCACGCGACGCTGCCCGATGCCCCGGGACACGACGCCGGGCTGCGCGTCGACCTCGTCGTCCGGGCGCTGGACGGGCTGGCCTGCGCCGCGCCCCTCGCCTGGGTCTCCCGGAGCGGTCCGCTGGCCGCGACCGACGTCGACCTCGCCTGGCTGGCGGCCTGCCGGCACGCGTTCGCGCGGCACTCGTTGCCGCTGACCGGCTTCTACCTGGTCACCCGGCGCGGGTGGGCCGACCTGCTCGGCGACGCCCGGCACCGGTGGAGCCGGGTGCGTCCGAGACCGCAGGCCTGACGGCCGAACCCGCTGGTGGCAGGCACCGGTCTCAGCACCGGTCTCACCAGGTGTGCACCGGCTGGTTGTCGTGCATCCGCTCGCGGTAGTCCAGCAGCGCCAGCCGCAGGGCCCCGGCGCGGGAGGCACCGGCCTCCTCCCGGCCTGCGACCTGCCCGACCAGCCACGCAGCGCCGTTCTGCCCGGAGATGCAGCGCTGCTCGATCACCCCCAGCAACCGGTCGGCCTCCTGCATGTCCACGCCCCAGGTCGTCAGGCCCCGCCGGGCCATGGGCAGCAGCCGGCGCAACGCCAGCTCGGTGGCGGTGACCTCCCCGATGCCGGGCCAGTAGAGCCGGGCGTCGATGCCGAACCTGGCCGCGGTGTGGAAGTTCTCCTCGGCGGCGGAGAACGACATCCGCGACCACAGCGGCCGGTCGTCCTCGGCAAGCGCACGGGTCAGCCCGAAGTAGAAGGCCGCGTTGGCCAGGGTGTCGACCACGGTGGGCCCGGACGCGAGCACGCGGTTCTCCACCCGCAGGTGCGGCAGCCCGTCGGAGACGTCGTACACCGGGCGGTTCCAGCGGTACACCGTGCCGTTGTGCAGCCGCAGCTCGGCGAGCTCGGGGGTGCGTCCCTGCTCGAGCTCGACCAGCGGGTCCTCGTCCTCGGTGATCGGCAGCAGGGCCGGGAAGTAGCGCGAGTTCTCCTCGAACAGGTCGAACACCGAGTTGATCCAGCGCTCACCGAACCACACCCGCGGGCGCACCCCCTGGGTCCTCAGCTCCTCGCTGCGGGTGTCGGTGGCCTGCTCGAACAGCGGGATCCGGGTCTCCGCCCACAGCTGCCTGCCCAGCAGGTACGGCGCGTTCGCCCCGAGCGCCAGCTGGACCCCCGCGATCGCCTGCGAGGCGTTCCAGTACGCCGCGAAGTTCTCCGGGCTCACCTGCAGGTGCAGCTGGGTGCTGGTGCAGGCCGCCTCCGGCATGATCGACTCCGAGGTGGTCTGCAACCGCTCCGCTCCGGAGATGTCGATGACCAGGTCCTCCCCCCGGGCCGCCAGGATCTGGTCGCTGAGCAGCTGGTAGCGCGGGTTGGGGCTGATCGTGCCCGGCGCCAGGTGGCCCTCGGCCAGGGTCGGCAAGATGCCGATCATCACCAGGTGGGCGCCGACCTGTGCGGCGGCCTGCTCGGCGTCGTTGAGGCTCTCCCGCAACGCCTGCTCGAAGCCCCGGGCCCCGTCCTCGTCCAGGCGACGGGGAGGCACGTTGATCTCCAGGTTGAACTGGCCCAGCTCGGTCTGGAACGCCGGGTTCGCGATCTTCTCCAGCGCGGCCTGGTTCCGAAGCGCCGGCACGCCCTCGTCGTCGACCAGGCTGAACTCGATCTCCAGCCCCGTCATCGGGCGCTCCACGTCGAACCGGGAGTCCCGCAGCATCCGGGCGAAGACGTCCAGGCACCGGCGGACCTTCTCCCGGTAGCGACTGCGGTCCGCCCGGCTGAACTGGCGCGCCTCGACGTCACGTCCCATGCATGGACAGTAGGCCCGCCCGGTCGAGGGCCGCCAGCGCCGTTTGCGGTATCTGCTCCCACGTCGAGGGCGGCACGGCCCTGGTGAGCAGCTCGCCGACCCCGTGGGCCAGGCTGTAGTCGGGGTCGACCTCCAGGCATCGGTCCACCGCGCACCAGGCCAGGGCGCCGTCACCGGCGAGCCACGCGGCGAACCCCAGCAAGGCGGCGGCCGGGGGCAGTTGGTCGGTCGGGGCCCGGCGGACCAGGTCACGCCACAGGTCGACGTGGGTTGCGGCGTTCTCGCGGCTCATCTCGGCCCAGGCGACGTCGCGCAGCCCGGCCTCCGTGCAGGCGACGAGCAGCCGGGCCGCGTCGGCCACGCCGAGCGGCGGGCCACCGGCGCCCCGGCGCAGGCAGGCCTGCACCCAGCGGGCCTCCCGGCCCCGGCCGCGCCCGAACGACGCCGGGCCCTGGGCCGCCACCGCGTCGAGGACGGCGGCCCGGTCGGCCTCGTCGGTGCCGACCAGGGTGTCGGCGAGCGCCTCCCGGGAGGGCTGCACCACCTGTCCCTCGAAGACCCGTCGCGCCGTGAAGGGGTGCGCGCTCACGTCGTACGGCGTGCCGGACTCGTCGTGCTCGAGCGGGCGGAAGTAGCGGTCCTCCTCCACGCGGACCACGTCGAGCACGTCCACCGAGGCCCCGGTCAGCCCCTCGACGAGCAGACGGGCCTGCGCCCGGCTCGCCTCGGCGTCGGTGGAGAAGACCAGCACGGCCGCCGCGCCGACGCGGTTGCGAGCCGCGGCCCCGACCATGAGGCCGGTGACCTCCTGCTGGCCCTCGGGGTCGACGGGCAGGTCCACCCGGGCGTGGAAGCACCCCTCCGGGCCGCCGAAGGTCATCAGCAGCACCGAGTCCCGCGGGCGGAAGCCGAGCAGCTGGGGCGCCAGCGCGATCAGGTCCACGGGGGTCCTGACGACGTAGGGGGCGGTGCGTGTGGGGAGCCTGGGTGTCGTGGGTCGAGTCATGGCACCAACCTGCGCCGGGCCGCCGACGGTCCGCGCGGGCGGGAACGCAGGCTGTGGACGACCCCTCACCGCCGCGGGGCTGTGGAGGCGAGCTGGCCGGCCGCGGATCCACCGGCGTCGTCGGAGCTGCGTGGGACGATGCCCGGGTGCGATCCGAGGCTACGATCCTGCACGTCGACCTCGACGCGTTCTTCGCCTCCGTCGAGCAGCGGGACAAGCCGTCCCTGCGCGGCAGGCCCGTGGTGGTCGGAGGCGTCGGCGGGCGCGGTGTGGTGGCCACTGCGTCGTACGAGGCACGGGTGCACGGCGTGCACTCGGCGATGCCGATGGCCGAGGCCCGGCGGCGGTGTCCGCACGCCGCGTTCCTGACCGGGCGCTTCGCCGCCTACCAGCGCACCAGCGTCGCGGTGATGGGGCTGCTCCGCTCCGTCAGCCCGCTGGTGGAGCCGCTGTCGCTGGACGAGGCGTTCGTCGACCTCGCGGCGGCCGACCTGCCCGACCACGATGTCGGCACCCTCAACGACTTCGGCGACCGGCTCAAGCAGCAGGTGCACGAGGTCACCGGCGGCCTGACCGGCTCGGTGGGCGTCGCCAGCTCGAAGCTGCTGGCCAAGATAGCCAGCGACCTCGACAAGCCGGACGGGTTGGTCGTGGTGGCCCCGGGCATGGAGCAGGACCTGATCCGGCCCATGGCGGTCACCGTGATCCCCGGTGTCGGACCCGCCACCACGGAGCGGCTGCGGCGGCTCGGCGTCCACACGGTCGCCGAGCTGGAGTCGGTGAGCGAGCCGGAGCTGGTGCGGGTGCTGGGCAGGGCCCACGGCGCCGGTCTCTACCAGCTCTGCCGGGCACGCGACGACCGTGACGTCGAGCCGGTGCGGGAGGCCAAGTCGGTCAGCGTCGAGGACACCTACGACACCGACCACGTCGACCGCCGGCTGCTCGAGGGGCTGGTGGACCGGCAGGCCGGGAAGGTGGTCGAACGGTTGCGCAGGCTCCGGCTGTCGGGTCGCACGGTCACGCTGAAGGTCCGGTTGCACGACTTCTCCACGCACAACCGGTCGGCCACGCTGCCGTCGCCGACCGACGAGCACCGCACCGTGTCACGGCTGGCCCGGAGCCTGCTGACCGAGGTGGACACCTCCGGGGGTGTGCGACTGCTGGGGGTCGGGGTCTCCGGCCTCGCCGACTGGATCCAGGAGGACCTGTTCGACGACGAGCCGGAGCCGCCCGGCCCCGACGAGAGCCCCGACGAGGGCCCCGACGAGGCCACCGTCGCGGCCGTCGAGGAGACGTCCCGGCGCCGGGTCTGGGCACCCGGTATGGACGTGGCACACGACGCCCACGGTCCCGGCTGGGTCTGGGGCTCGGGCCGGGGGGTGGTCACGGTGCGGTTCGAGACCGCCGACTCCGGACCGGGCCGGGTCCACTCGTTCCCGGCGGACGACCCGGCGCTGCACCCCATCAGCCCCCGGCGTGACTGAGAAGACGCTGAAATCTCCCCGATCAGGCAACTTCGGAGCAAGCCCGGTCGTCGTACCGGGTGAGGGCGCAAGACGGGCACCCGAGCAGGCCACGGCGGCACCGACGCCGGGAATCCTCGGACCCGCTCGCGCGTTGATTCTGACAGGACGGGTAGTACTCCAGTGAGCGCCCGCCCGACGGAGGAGAAGGGAGCGTCGCCGTGAGCACCACAGTACGCCACGACCGTGAGATCGAGGGTCGCGACAGCGTCGGCATGTACCTCGACGAGATCGCCCGTACCCCGCTGCTCGACGCCGCCACCGAGGTCGAGCTGTCCAAGCGCATCGAGGCCGGCCTGTTCGCCCAGTCCCTGCTCGACGAGGGCCGCGTGGGCCGGAAGAAGGGTGGTGCCCCGAAGTACGCCTCGGGCGACGAGCTGGGCTGGCTGGTCGAGGACGGCGAACGCGCCATGCGCCAGTTCATCAACGCCAACCTGCGCCTCGTGGTCTCCATCGCCCGCAAGTACGGCCGCAGCGCCATGCCGATGCTCGACCTGATCCAGGAGGGCAACACCGGGCTGATCCGCGCGGTCGAGAAGTTCGACTACGCCAAGGGCTACAAGTTCTCCACCTACGCCACCTGGTGGGTCCGCCAGGCCATCACCCGCGGCATCGCCCAGCAGGCCCGCGTCGTACGGCTGCCCGTGCACGTGGTCGAGGAGCTCAACCAGGTCGGCTCCGCGCGGCGGCTGCTGGAGCGGCAGCTGGGGCGTGAGCCGGAGCCGGAGGAGATCGCGCTCGAGCTCGGCATGGACGTCGACCGGGTCATCGACCTGATGGGCTGGGGCCGCGACCACGTCAGCCTGGACACGCCCATCGACGAGGACGGCGACACCTCCCTGGGCGACCTGATCGCGCAGGAGAGCACCCCCGGCCCCGACCTGACCGTGCTCGACTCCGAGACCCGAGAGCGGCTCTCCCGGCTGGTCGGGCTGCTCGACGACCGGTCCGCGGACATCATCCGCTCCCGCTACGGCCTGGTCGACGGCCGGCAGCACAAGCTCGCCGACATCGGCGCGAAGCACGGCATCTCCGCCGAGCGGGTGCGCCAGCTCGAGCGGGAGGCGATCGCGAAGCTGCGTCGCCTGGCCGACCCGGACCTGGCCGCCTGACGCGCTAGCCCGCAAGCTCCGCGAAGACCTCCGTCACCCGAGAGCGGAGGTCTTCGTGCGTCCCCGCGTTCTCGACCAGGTACGTCGCCAGCCGGTTGCGTTGCTCGCGCCCCACCTGGGCCGCGATCCGGCTCTCGGCCTGCTCCCGGGTCCAGCCGCGGTCGCGCACCATCCGCTCGACCTGCAGCCCGGGCGGTACGTCGACCACGACCACCGCATCGAAGGTGTCCGCGCGGCCGGACTCGGCGAGCAGCGGGATGTCGTGCACCACGACCGCGTCCGGCGGCGCCGCCTCCTCGAGCTCGACGATGCGCTCGAAGACCAGCGGGTGCACGATCGCCTCGAGCCGCTTGCGCGCCTGGTCATCGGCAAAGACCAGCCGACCCATGGCGTCGCGGTCGAGCCCGCCGTCCGGGGCGAGCATCCCGGGACCGAACTCCTCGACCACCGCCGCAAGGCCCGGCGTACCCTTCGCGACCACCTCGCGGGCCAGCTCGTCGGCGTCGATCACTACCGCGCCGAGCTCGCGCAGCATCTGCGAGACCGTGCTCTTGCCGCTGGCCACCCCACCGGTCAGCCCCACCCGCATGCTCAGGCCCACCGCACGCTGATCCGGACCGCTGCCATGCGCGGCAGCCTAACTTCTCCGGCCGATGTCTCCGCCCGGGCACATCGGCCGACCGGCTGGGATCGGCTGGCC
>NZ_JBOHHI010000228.1:0-6693 GCF_050700595.1 Mycobacterium sp. | reverse complement strand
TCGGCCACACCGGCAACGAGTACCTGGAGCCGGTGGCCCTGCTGTTGCACATCGGGGTCATGCTGGCGTTCCTGATCATCGTGCTGCACTCCAAGCACCTGCATATCTTCCTGGCGCCGATCAACGTCGTGTTCAAGCGGCTGCCCGACGGACTGGGCCCGCTGCTGCCGATCGAGTCCGGCGGCAAGCCGGTCGACTTCGAAAACCCGCCGGAGGACGCCGATTTCGGCCGCGGCAAGATCGAAGACTTCACCTGGAAAGCGATGCTGGACTTCGCCACCTGCACCGAGTGCGGCCGCTGCCAGTCGCAGTGCCCGGCATGGAACACCGCCAAGCCGCTGTCCCCCAAGCTGCTCATCATGGATCTCCGCGATCACTGGATGGCCAAGGCGCCCTACCTCCTCGGTGACAAACCGCAACCCACGGACGGCTTCGACCCGAAGGCCGCGCACGACACCGGCCATCACGTGCCCGAGTCCGGATTCGGCCGGGTGGCGGGTTCCGGCCCCGACCAGGCGACCCGCCCGTTGGTCGGCACCGCCGAGCAGGGTGGGGTGATCGACCCCGACGTGCTGTGGTCCTGCGTGACTTGCGGCGCCTGCGTCGAGCAGTGCCCGGTCGACATCGAGCACGTCGACCACATCGTCGACCTGCGCCGCTACCAGGTGATGATGGAATCGGAGTTCCCCTCCGAACTGTCCACGTTGTTCAAGAACCTGGAAACCAAGGGCAACCCGTGGGGGCAGAACGCCGGGGACCGCACTCACTGGATCGACGAGGTCGACTTCGACGTCCCGGTCTACGGCGAGGATGTCGACAGCTTCGACGGCTTCGAGTACCTGTTCTGGGTGGGCTGCGCGGGCGCCTACGACGACAAGGCCAAGAAGACCACCAAAGCCGTCGCCGAACTGCTGGCCACCGCCGGGGTGAAGTTCGTGGTGCTGGGCACCGGGGAGTCCTGCAACGGTGACTCCGCGCGCCGGTCGGGTAATGAGTTCTTGTTCCAGCAGCTGGCCGCCCAGGCCGTCGAGACGCTGGACGGGCTGTTCGAGGGGGTTGAGACGGTCGACCGCAAGATCGTCGTCACCTGCCCGCACTGCTTCAACACCCTGGGCCGTGAATACAAGCAGCTCGGCAGCAATTACACGGTGTTGCACCACACCCAGCTGCTCAACCGGCTGGTGCGCGACAAGAAGCTGGTGCCGGTCACGTCGGTGGACCGGGACGGCCCGTCGATCACCTACCACGACCCCTGCTATCTGGGCCGGCACAACAAGGAGTACGCGGCCCCGCGTGAGCTGATCGGGGCGTCGGGCGCCACGCTGACCGAGATGCCGCGGCACGCCGAGCGCAGCTTCTGCTGCGGCGCCGGCGGGGCGCGCATGTGGATGGAAGAGCACATCGGCAAGCGGATCAACCACGAACGGGTCGACGAGGCCCTGGCCACCCCGGCCACTACGGTCGCCACCGCATGCCCGTTCTGCCGGGTGATGATCAGCGACGGGGTTGATGACCGCGCCGAGGCAGCCGGCCGTGAGGACGTCGACGTGCGCGACGTGGCCAACATCCTGCTGGAGTCCATCGACCGCGGCAAGGTCACGCTGCCGGCCAAGGGCACTGCTGCGAAGCAAGCCGCCGAGTCCGCGCCCAAGGCCGCGGCCGCACCCACACCCGCCGCGCCGGCCAAGGAGGCCGCCGAACCGGAACCCACGGCGCCGACGCAGGAGAAGGCCGCCAAGGCTGTTAGCGGTCTGGGTATCGCCGGCGGCGCCAAGCGGCCCGGAGCAAACAAAGCGGCGGCGCCGAAAACCGAAGCGCCAGAGGCCAAGCCACCGGCCGCACCGGCCAAGGGGCTGGGACTTGCCGGCGGCGCCAAACGACCCGGCGCCAAAAAGACTGCCGCCCCGGCACAACCACCGGCCGCGCAGGAAACGGAAGCGAAAACCGAAGCGGCCCCGGCGGCCAAGCCATCGGCCGCACCGGCAAAGGGGCTGGGACTCGCCGCGGGCGCCAAACGACCCGGCGCCAAAAAGGCTGCCACCGGCGAGCCGGCGGCAAAGCAGGAGCCGGCATCCGAACCCGCCCCGGCGGACGAGGATGCCGACAAGCAAGCCGCACCACCACCGGCAACGGGCCTGGGCATCGCCCGCGGCGCGCGGCCGCCCGGCAAGCGCTGACCCACTTCGGCGAATTTTGAGTGGACAGCCATGGCACCATGGTTGACGTGACTACTCACCAGCTGCCGTGGCACGCCACCGCGCACCAGCAGCGGCAGCGCGCGTTCGCGCAGTCGTCGAAGCTGCAAGACGTGCTCTACGAAATCCGCGGGAAAGTGCACGACCACGCGGCGCGACTAGAGGCCGAAGGCCATCGCATCCTCAAGCTCAATATCGGCAACCCGGCAGCGTTCGGCTTCGAGGCTCCCGACGTGATCATGCGCGACATGATCCAGGCGCTTCCCCACGCGCAGGGCTATTCGGATTCCAAGGGCATTCTGCCGGCGCGGCGCGCGGTGGTCACCCGCTACGAACTCGTTGACGGTTTCCCGCAATTCGACGTCGACGACGTCTATCTGGGCAACGGTGCCTCCGAGCTGATCACGCTGACACTGCAGGCGCTGCTGGACAACGGCGACCAGGTGTTGATCCCGGCACCGGACTTCCCGCTGTGGACCGCGTCGACCTCGCTGGCCGGCGGCACCCCGGTGCATTACCTGTGCGACGAGACCCAGGGCTGGCAACCCGATATCGCCGATCTGGCATCGAAGATCACCGAGCGTACCAAGGCGCTGGTGGTGATCAATCCGAACAACCCGACCGGCGCCGTTTACCGCCGCGAAGTGCTGACGCAGATAGCCGATCTGGCGCGCGAGCATCAACTACTGCTGCTGGCCGACGAGATCTACGACAAGATCCTCTACGACGACGCCGAACATATCAGCATGGCGTCGGTGGCGCCGGATCTGTTGTGCCTGACTTTCAACGGATTGTCGAAGGCCTACCGGGTGGCCGGATACCGGGCCGGCTGGCTGGCGATCACCGGACCGAAAGACCACGCCAGCAGCTTCATCGAGGGCATTCATCTGCTGGCGAATATGCGATTGTGCCCGAATGTTCCGGCACAGCACGCGATCCAGGTGGCGCTGGGCGGCCATCAGAGCATCGAGGACCTGGTGCTGCCCGGCGGTCGACTGCGCGAACAGCGCGACGTGGCCTGGACCAAACTCAACGAAATTCCCGGGGTGTCCTGCGTCAAACCTGCCGGGGCGTTGTACACGTTCCCACGACTGGATCCCGAGGTGTACGACATCCAGGACGACGAACAGCTTGTCCTGGACCTGCTGCTGTCGGAGAAGATTCTGGTCACTCAGGGCACTGGATTTAATTGGCCCACACCGGATCACCTCCGGATCGTGACGCTGCCGTGGTCACGCGACCTGTCCAGTGCGATCGAGCGGCTGGGCAACTTCTTGGCGGGCTACCGCCAGTAACACCTACGGGCAGTACACGTCCATAGCGATGTCGGCGAAAGCGGTGGCGCTGTCCACCGACAGGTCCGGCGATCCCGCGACGATGTCTTGGACGATCTGCTCTTCGCTCTCGCCGCCCTCCAACCGCGAGCACACGTTGTGCGCATCGTTGATCGCAACATCGTCGGCTCGCGATAGTTGAAGCCCGTGAACGTCCAGCAGCCACAGGAACCGGCCATCCTTGTCCAGCTTCGGCGACGGCGAGGAGGTGGCCCCCGACGTCGGTGTCGATTCGCTGTGCGTGGCGTCACCATGTCTTGAGTAGAAAACCCATACTCCGGCAATGGCGACGACGGCGGCTGCCAGGGCGGCGAGCACGGCCAAGCCACTAATGGGCGACGGATTCGAAGGTGTTGTCATGCGGCGTGCACAGCGTATTCCACGCCGACGCTTCAGCTCACCTCGAGCAGGTGCAGCAGATAGTCCCCGTACCCGGACTTGCGCAGCTTGTGGGCACGCTGCGCCAACTGCTCGTCGTCGACAAACCCCATCCGCCAGGCCACTTCCTCGGGAACACCGATTTTCAGGCCCTGTCGGCGTTCCAGGGTGCGGATGTAGTCGCTGGCATCTAACAGGGAATCGAACGTCCCGGTGTCCAGCCACGCGGTGCCGCGGGCAAGCACCTCGACGGTCAGCCGGCCGTGATTGAGGTAGGCCTGGTTGACCTCGGTGATCTCGTACTCGCCGCGCGCTGACTTCTTTAGGCCCCGGGCGATTTCGATCACGTCGTTGTCGTAGAAATACAGGCCCGGCACCGCGTAGTGGGACTTGGGGGTGGCCGGCTTCTCCTCCAACGACAGTGCCACGCCGTCGGCGCTGAACTCAACCACGCCGTACGCTGACGGGTTGGCCACCCAGTAGGCGAAAATCGCGCCACCACTGACTGATTGGAAGCGACTCAGGTTGGTGCCCAGACCGGGTCCGTAGAAGATGTTGTCGCCCAGCGCCAATGCCACCGAGCCGGTGCCGATATGCTCCGCCCCGATAATGAATGCCTGCGCCAGACCGTCGGGGCGGTCCTGGATCGCGTAGCTGATGTTGATGCCGAACGCCGCTCCGTCGCCGAGCAATTGCTGGAACGCGGGTGCGTCACGGCCGGTGGTGATGATCTGAATGTCACGGATGCCGGCTGTCATAAGCGTGGACAGCGGATAGTAGATCAGCGGCTTGTCGTAAACCGGCAACAACTGCTTGCTGATGCCCATGGTGATCGGATACAGGCGCGTGCCCGAGCCGCCGGCCAGGATGATGCCCCGCATGCGTTGCTCCTATTCCTACTCAGTCGACCAGGTCAGCCTCGGCGAGTTCGGTCGCGGCCAGTGCCGCGGCCAGGTCCTGATGGCGGAACACCGAGGTGATGTGATCGTGGACTACCCGAAATGCCGACGCAGCAGCGGTGTCGGCACCGGGGCTCCCGATTTTCTGTTCGACGACGACGACGCCGTCGCGGACATACATCCGGCCCGGCTCAGCGGCCATGTTGGTGGCAGCGGCCCACCGGCGCAGGGCATCGTGGCCCTGCCCCGCGCCGTGTGCGTCGCCGACTTCGACGTCGTCGCTGGACAGCGCGACCAAGGTGTCGATGTCGGACGCGTTGAGGGCGTCGTGCCACGCCAGCACGGTGGCGATCTCCGATGTGGTCATGATTTGCAAGGTACCGCGTGTGCCCGGGTTAGAACGGCGTGTGGTCGAGCCACTTCTGCCACACCCCGGCATCGCCGAACATCGCGATGTCGGTGTCGGCGACGGCAACTCGCCGGACAGCGGCCAACAACAGGTCGCTCGCGGCGCCGCGCAACGCCGCCGCGCCCTTGTCGTGGTCGTGTGACCAGGTGATCCGGCCCGAGTCGGCGCGGATGGTCCATTCACCGGCGACCCCCAGCCCGGGATCGGTGGCATGCAGGTGCACGGTGTTGCCGGCATCGAGAGGCAGCGGCGCACCATCGCGTCCGGCCTCCGCCGCGACCCGTTCCAGCCACTCGCTGATCGCGTCGGCGGCCAACTCGGGCGTCAGTGCGTAATCGATCCCCAGCGCCAGCGCGGCGTCGGCGCGGTGCACGGTTGCCTCGTGCAACCGGCGCCGGACCCACCAGTACGCCGGTCGCGTCCCCAGGAACGTCCACACCGGGGCCTCCAGACCCGCCAGTTCGACGGCGTCGATCAGCCGCTGCGCGCCGGCGTGCAACCACGAGATCGCGTCGTCGCGATCCGGTGGCGGCTTGCCGCCCTCAACGGTGCGCGGGTCGAGGAAGTGATCGACCCGGTCGGTGATGATCTGCGCCGCCCAGCGGTCGCCCCGGCCGACGTGACGAAACAGTTGCTCCAACGTCCAGTCCGGACAGGTCGGCACCGGCGTCGACGGGTCGGCGCTGCGGATCATCTCCCCGAAGTCTCGGTTTTGCTCGAGCAAGGCTGCCGCATAATCCACCCGGTCAGGTTACGCGCCGGCCCAGACAGTAGACGCGCCAACCTGCCCGCTGCCAACGGCCGACGTCGAGGCAGTTGCGGCCGTCGACGATGACCCGCGATCGCACCGCAGCGGCAAGGTCGTCGGGGTCGAGGTCGACGAACTCCCGCCATTCGGTGAGCACCAGCACCGCGTCGGCGCGCTCGCACGCTTCGGCGACCGAAACCGCATAGTTCAGCGTGGGAAACAGCCGCTGCGCGTTCTCCAGGGCCTTGGGGTCGTAGACGTTGACGGTGGCGCCGTTGAGCTGTAGCTGGCCGGCGACGTTGAGCGCCGGCGAGTCGCGCACGTCGTCGGACTCGGGTTTGAACGCGGCGCCGAGCACCGCGATGTTGGCACCCAACAGCGAGCCACCACAGGCGGTGCCGGCCAGTTCGACCATTCGGGTGCGGCGGCGCATATTGATGTTGTCGACCTCCCGCAAGAACGTCAGCGCCTGATCAGCACCCAGCTCCCCGGCGCGGGCCATGAAAGCGCGGATGTCCTTGGGCAGGCAACCACCGCCGAAACCCAGACCGGCGCCCAGGCATCGACGGCCGATCCGCGGATCGTGCCCGAGCGCGTCGGCCAGCATGGTGACGTCTGCGCCGGCCGCCTCGCACACCTCGGCGATCGCGTTGATGAACGAGATCTTGGTCACCAGAAAGGCATTGGCGGACACCTTCACCAATTCGGCGGTCTGCAGGTCGGTCACCAG
>NZ_JBOHHI010000227.1:0-20913 GCF_050700595.1 Mycobacterium sp. | reverse complement strand
ACTGCGCCCGCGCCAACCTCTCCAAGGTGTCGCGCTCACCGGCGGTCAACGGCAACGGCGCTGCTGGTGCACTCATGAGACAAGGATACCGAACAACACCTTGATTATTTGCGAGACACACCACTAGATTTTGGAATGCGTTAGCGCCAAACCGATGGTGTGCTCCAGGTAGGTTCGCAGGAGCCATTCGGCGGTGCCGCGAAATCCCACGTAACCATCGGGCCGGATGAGCACCAGGGCGTCCCGGGGCACGACATACTGTCGTGCGGTGCGTCCGCGGGGGTCCACAAGGGTTCGCATCAGCTCGGGCCGGCCGGCGTCCGGTGGCACGATGGCGCAGACGTTGACCAGATTCGGGTAGTCGTCGGCGACTCGTCGGGCGGCGTCAATCTGGCTGGGGCCGAAGGCGAGCAGCGTGAAGGCCGGTCCTCGGTACACGTCGAATAGCCGCACCGGCAGCCCGGTCGCCGCGTCGGGCAGTGTGGCGTCGGGCGCCCGGTCGCCTGCTGCGAGCCCCTTTCTGTTGCCGGGCATGGCTTCTTGGCTCAGGGGCTGGCCACGATAGGTGATGTCGGTCTGATCCACGAACCGCAGCATGCGGTCGGCCACCCCACGAACGTTGGTCAGCGGCAGCAGCAGGCTTCGGCGCAGCAGCCGCATCGCCGGCCGTGAGCTTGGGACCAGCATTCTAGTTGCCGACTGATTGGCCGCCATCAATTTGCGGGCCACCTCGTGGCGCTCTTCGTGGTAGCTGTCCAAGAGCTGCGTGGACGCCCGCTCCGCGCAAACCAGCCCAAGCTTCCAGCCGAGGTTATAGGCGTCTTGGATTCCGGTGTTGGCGCCGAGTCCGCCTGCCGGAGAGTGAATATGGGCAGCGTCGCCGGCCAGGAACACCCGTCCGACGCGATGCCGGTCGACCATGCCGTGGTTGTCGCGATACATCGCGGCCCATGTGCAGTCGGAAAGGCGTACACCCGGAACGGGGCAATACCGATCGAGCAGCATCTGGAACAGCTCGAGCGAGGGCTCAGGGAACTCCACACCGGGCTCCTCGATGAGACTGGCTTGAAACTGCCAGATATCGCTGGACGGCAGCGGCGTCAGGGCGACCATCTGGCCGTCCTTGGCTGTCCACATTCGGGCGTGACTGCGGTCCAGTCCGGCGACCTTCACATCGCCGGCCAGAAACGCGAAGCCGGGCACGGTGGTGACGTCGAACCGTACGCCCAGGTCGCGGCGCACCGTGCTGTGAGCGCCATCGCAGCCGACAAGGTAGGCCGCCCGTACCCGGTGATCCTCCTGCCGATCGGCGCTGCGCAGCACCGCCGTGACGCCATCGTCATCTTGTTCCAGTCCGACCAACTCCTCGCCGCGCTCCACGGTCACACCGGCTCCATCGAGGGTGGCGCGCAAGGCATCCTCTACCGGCGGGGTGGCGATGGTGAGCTGGGTCGGGTACGGCACGCCGGGACGCGGGCGGTCGGTGCGCCGGGTCCAGAAGTCCAAACCGATGCGGCCGGCCTCATAATCGCGCAACGGCGCATCGGTGCGTCCTTTGGCCAGCACCGCGTCGAGCATTCCGAGGTCCTCGAAGACCTCCAGGGAGCGGGGTTGGAAACCCTTGGCACGTGAAGACGTCAGCGGCTGTGGGGCCTTGTCGACGATGCGGAAACCGACGTTGTAGCGCGCCAGGACACAGGCCAGTGTCAATCCGGTGGAGCGCGCGCCGACGATGAGGACCTGGGTGTCGATGGGGTGGTTCATGTCGGTGGTCCTTTACCTCGAATTTAGGATAGAACGGTTCCGTTTCGTCCCTACGGTAGCTTGTCGGCGGTTGGAATGCAACCGTTCCGTCGTGTTGTATGATCGAGCCCATGAGCACCTCGGCCATCAAGCGGTCTCCGGCGGGAGCGGCGCTGCTGCAGGAAAGCATCACCGAGGCCATCGCGGAGGCGCTGCTCGCAGAGTTGGCGGCGACCGGCTACGCGCGCACATCGATGGAGGCGATCGCCCGGCGGGCAAAAGTCGGCAAGGCCGCGCTGTATCGGCGCTGGCCCTGCAAGGACGCGATGTTGATCGACCTGCTCGGGCAGATTGTTCGCGATAACGTGCTCCCGGCGCCCGATACCGGGTCGCTACACGGCGATCTCTCCGAGTTCCTTGCCGGCCTGTCTCGCCAGCTGAGCAATCCGCTCGTGGCCGCCATTGGGCCCGGCTTGCTGGCCGAGATGGCCAACCGGTCCGAACTAGGTGACCAACTGCTCGAGGTTGTCAGGCAACCGCGCATCGCCGTCGCGACGACCATCCTGCAAAAGGCGATCGACCGAGGTGAGCTGCCCAAGGACCTGCACACCGACGTCGCCTTCGACCTTATCGCTGGGCCGTTGGCGATGCGCCTGCTGATCCTGGGCGGCGCAGCCGACGATTACCTGCCTGCCCTCGTTTCCGCCGTCGAGGCGGCATTACGTTCGGCTCGCCGGCCCGCGCGGCCTGAGCGTAGAGCGCGGAAGCGGCAGAAGACCGTGGACGCCCCCGGTTAGTTCGCGCAGACGACGACCGGGATGGTCCGGTCCGTCCAGGACTGGTAGTCGTCGTAGGAGGGATACATTTTCACCAACTGCGGCCAGTACTTGGCGCGCTCTTCGTCGGTGGCATCCCGCGCGCTGAGCTCGAGCACCTCTTTTTTGATCTGCACCGACACCGTCGGGTTGGCCTTGAGGTTGAGGTACCACATCGGGTTCGTCGCGGCGCCGCCCTTCGACGCGGCCACGACGACGCGATCGCCGTCGCGCAGGAAGTACAGCGGACTGACTCGCGGCTGCCCGCTCTTGCGGCCGGTGGTGGTCAGTAGCGCGACGGGGATCTTCTGGAACGTGCCGCCAAGTCCCTCCCCACCGCCACGGCGGTACATAAAGGTGTTGACGCGTGACATCCATTTGATGAAGAAATCGGTCGATGGCGAATTCAAAAATCGCGGTGGTGATTTCGGCGACATGTCAGGCATCCTAGGTTCGCTGAACAAACGGGTGGAATCGAACCCTGATGTGGTGGATCTTCCCGTCGATCGCCGGGATCACGAAAGTCTCGTCGACCCGTGCAGCGACCTGCCGTCCCCCCAGGCTCGGCTTGGTCATCACGTTGTACACCGCTCGGATCTCGTCGCCGGACACGGTGTACTCCGGTGTGGTGGTCGCCGCGATGATCCGGTACTGGAGGCCGCGATTCAAGCTGCGCCGCAGGTGATTTCCGGAAAACCCGGTCCGCACGCCCTGCTCGACGCGCACACAGTCCGGCGCGAACGGAACCGAGTCCCCATCATGGCTGACCAACGCATCGATATAGGCCCGCGCCGCAGCGATGCGGTCGGCCTCTGCAACGGCCACTAGATCCGCTCGATGATGGTGCCGCCCCACAGGGCGCCGCCGGCGCACATGGTGATCAGTGCGGTGTGCTGGTCGGTGCGCTCCAGTTCGTGCAGCGCGGTGGTGATCAGCCGGCTGCCGGTGCAGCCCACCGGGTGGCCCAACGCGATCGCGCCGCCGTTGACGTTGACCCGGGCCATATCGGGGTTGTGCACCCGTGCCCAGGACAGCACCACCGACGCGAAGGCCTCGTTGATCTCGACCAGGTCGATGTCGCCGATCTTCATGCCGGCTTTCTCCAGCACCTTCGCGGTGGACTGCACCGGGCCGTCCAGGTGGTAGTAGGGCTCGGCGCCGACCAGCGCCTGGCTGACGATCCGGGCTCGCGGCTTTAAACCGATGGCCCTGGCTTTATCTTCATCCATCCACAGCACGGCCGCCGCGCCATCGGAGATCTGCGACGATGTGCCCGCGGTGTGAATGCCGCCCTCGAGCACCGGCTTGAGCTGGCTCAACCCTTCCAAGGTGGTGTCGCGCAGTCCCTGGTCGCGGGAGACCATGTGCCGCTCGCTGGTGGGTTGTTTCTGCTCGTCGAGCACCGGCGCCTCGATCGGTGAGATCTCCCGGTCGAAGCGGCCTTCGTCCCAGGCCTGCTTGGCGCGCAGTTGGGACTGGAGCCCGAATGCGTCGATGTCGTCGCGGGTGATGCCGCGCCGTTTGGCGATGCGTTCGGCGGCCTCGAACTGGTTGGGCATGTCGATGTCCCACGACGCTGCGCGCCAGTTGTGGTCGGGGCCGGCGTTGGCGCCCAGGCCGACGCGGCTCATCGCCTCGATACCGCAGGCGATGCCGATGTCGATGGCCCCGGTGGCGATCAGCCCGGCGATCAGGTGGTTGGCTTGTTGTCCGCTGCTGCACTGGCAGTCGACGGTGGTGGCGCCGACGTGCTCGGGCAGTCCCGCCGTCAGCCAGGCCGTGCGGCTGATGTTGTTGGACTGCTCGGCGTATTGAGTCACGCAGCCGCCGATGACCTGTTCGACGTCGCCGGCATCGATGCCGGCCTTCGCCACGAGCGCCTTTTGCACGGCGCCCAGCAGTTCGGTGGCATGCAGTCCTGAGAGCCAGCCGTTGCGTTTGCCGATCGGGCTGCGGGTGGCTTCGACGATTACCGGGTTACCCATGAGGTCAGGCTAGAACACGTTTCATTACCCTGACAAGCGAGGATGCATCGGTGCCTTTTGTCTGCGGTGGGGCCATGTTTTACTGGCACTAGAACACGTTGTAACGAGGAGCTCAGACATGCCAACCCCCAATCTGCCCGCAGGGTTCGACTTCCTGAACCCTGACATTAACGCGAAGGGCCTGCCGGTCGAGGAATTCGCTGAGCTGCGCCGCGCGGCGCCGATCTACTGGGTCGAGCAAGCTCCCGGCAAGGGCGGCGGCTTCAACGACGGCGGCTATTGGGCGATCACCAAACACAAGGATGTCAAGGAGGTGTCACTGCGCAGCGATGTCTTCTCCAGCTACGAGAACTGCGTGATCCCGCGGTTCAACGATGACATCGAGCGCGAGAACATCGAGGTTCAGCGGTTCGTGATGCTCAACATGGACGCGCCACACCACACCCGGCTGCGTCGGATCATCTCCCGTGGCTTCACGCCGCGCGCCATCGAGCGGCTTCGCGGGGAGCTCAGCGAGCGGGCACAAAAGATCGTCAAGGCGGCCGCGGCGAACGGCTACGGCGACTTTGTCGAGCAGGTGTCCTGCGAGTTGCCGCTGCAGGCCATCGCCGAGCTGCTCGGGGTGCCGCAGGAAGATCGCGACAAGCTGTTCCGCTGGTCCAATGAGATGACCGGCAGCGAAGACCCCGAATACGCCGACGTCGACCCGCAGGCGTCGTCGGTCGAGCTGATCACCTACGCCATGCAACTGGCCGCCGCCAAGGCGGAAAATCCCGGTGAGGACATCGTCACCACGTTGATCAACGCCGACATCGACGGCGAGAAGCTCTCCGATGACGAGTTCGGGTTCTTCGTGGTGATGCTGGCGGTGGCCGGCAATGAGACCACCCGCAACTCGATTACCCACGGGATGATCGCGTTCGCCGAGCATCCCGATCAGTGGGAGCTGTTCACAAAGGAACGGCCGGAGACTGCCGCCGACGAAATCGTCCGGTGGGCAACCCCGGTCAGCTGCTTCCAACGGACCGCGCTGGAGGACTACGAACTGTCCGGCGTGCAGATCGAAAAGGGCCAGCGGGTGGTGATGTTCTACCGCTCCGCCAACTTTGACGAGGAGGAGTTCGACGATCCGTTCACCTTCAACATCCTGCGAGACCCCAACCCCCACGTCGGATTCGGCGGGACCGGGGCGCACTACTGCATCGGCACCCACCTGGCCAGGATGACGATCAACCTGATCTTCAACGCGGTCGCCGATCACGTGCCGGACCTCACGCCGATCTCCACACCCGAGCGGCTACGGTCGGGGTGGCTCAACGGCATCAGGCACTGGCAGGTGGACTACACCGGCAAATGTCCGGTGGCGCACTAGAGTCCCCGATCGAGTCGAGGAGAATTCGGGTGGATTTCACGCCGGACCCGGCGCAGCAGGCTGTCGCCGACGTGGTCACGTCGGTGCTGTACCGGGACAACACCTGGGAGGCGCTGGTCGCCGGCGGGGTAACCGCGCTGGTGGTGCCGGAACGCCTCGGTGGCGACGGAGTCGGCCTGCCCGAGGTCGCAACGGCACTGACCGAAATCGGGCGCCACGGTTTCGTCGGCCCGGCGTTGGCGACGCTCGGCCTCGGTGCGGTGCCGGTGCTGGACCTGGCTTCTGACGACCAGCAGGATCGCTACCTGGCCGGGCTGGCCAAAGGATCGGTGCTCACCGCCGCACTCAACGAACCCGGCACCGCACTGCCGGAGCGGCCCGTCACCACCGTCGTCGGGGGCCGGCTGTCGGGCACCAAAATCGGTGTCGGCTATGCCGAACAAGCGGATTGGATCGTCGTCACGGCCGACAGTGCCGTCGTCGTGGTATCACCCAAGGCCGACGGCGTGCAGCTGACCAAGACGCCGACATCCAACGGATCCGACGAGTACGTGGTGACGTTCTCCGACGTCGAGGTCGACGGTGTGCTGGACGGGGCGACCGCCCACCGCGTCAACGAACTGGCGCTCGCGATGATCGGCGCGTATGCGGCCGGCCTGGTCGCCGGCGCACTCCGGTTGACCGCTGACTACGTAGCCAACAGACACCAGTTTGGCAAACCGCTGTCCACCTTCCAGACGGTGGCCGCGCAGCTCGCCGAGGTCTACATCGCCTCTCGAACAATCACTTTGGCGTCGATATCGGTCGTCTGGCGGCTGGCCGAGGGCCGTGACGCCGACGACGACCTCGACGTGCTGGGCTACTGGGTGGCATCGCAGGCACCGCCGGTGATGCAGATCTGCCACCACCTGCACGGTGGGATGGGGATGGACATCACCTACCCGATGCCGCGGTACTACTCCACGATCACAGACCTGACCCGGCTGCTGGGCGGGCCGTCGCACCGCCTGGATCTGGTAGGAGCGCAATGTTCATCGATCTGACGCCGGAGCAGCGACAGCTGCAAGCCGAGCTACGGCAATACTTTTCGAACCTCATTTCCTCAGACGAAGCTAAAGCGATGGAGTCTGACCGGCACAACGATGCTTATCGCGCGGTGATCCGGCGGATGGGTCGGGACGGCAAGCTCGGTGTTGGCTGGCCGAAGGAGTTCGGCGGGCACGGTTTCGGTCCGATCGAGCAGCAGATCTTCGTCAACGAAGCCCATCGGGCCGACGTGCCGTTGCCGGCGGTGACGCTGCAGACCGTCGGTCCCACCCTGCAGGTGTTCGGCAGTGAGATGCAGAAGAAGAAGTTCCTGCCGGCGATCCTGGCCGGTGAGGTACACTTCGCGATCGGCTACACCGAGCCGGAGGCGGGCACCGACCTTGCATCGCTGCGTACCACCGCGATCCGGCACGGCGACGAGTACATCGTGAACGGGCAGAAGATCTTCACCACCGGCGCCCACGATGCCGACTACATCTGGCTGGCGTGTCGCACCGACCCGGAAGCGGTGAAGCACAAGGGGATTTCGATTCTGATCGTCGACACGAAGGATCCCGGCTACTCCTGGACGCCGCTCATCCTGTCCGACGGCGCCCACCACACCAACACGACGTATTACAACGACGTCCATGTGCCGGCGGACATGCTGGTCGGTGAGGAGAACGGTGGATGGCGGCTGATCACCACCCAGCTCAACAACGAGCGGGTGATGCTCGGCCCGGCCGGCCGGTTTGCCGCCATCTACGACCGGGTGCACGGGTGGGCGTCCAAGCCGGGTGCCGACGGCGTCACCCCGATCGGTCACGAGGACGTCAAGCGAGCACTTGGCGAGATCCACTCGATCTGGCGGATCAACGAATTGCTCAACTGGCAGGTGGCGGCGGCTGGCGAGACGATCAACGTGGCCGACGCCGCGGCAACGAAAGTATTTGGCACCGAGCGGGTTCAGTACGTCGGCCGGCTCGCCGAGGAGATCGTCGGCAAGTACGGTGATCCTTCTGAAGAGGATACGGCCGGACTGCTCAACTGGCTGGACTCCCAGACCAAGCGCAATCTGGTGATCACGTTCGGCGGCGGCGTGAACGAAGTGATGCGCGAGATGATCGCCGCGTCGGGTCTGAAGGTGCCGAGGGTGCCGCGATGAGTGATTTCCGGGCGGCCGTCGAACAAGTCAAGGCGGCGGGGAAGAGCAAGCCGCACGCGGGCCGTGATCCGGTGAACCGGCCGATGATTCACCACTGGGTCGACGCGATGGGCGACAACAACCCGATCTACGTCGACGAGGCGGCGGCTCGGGGCGCCGGGCATCCCGGGATCGTCGCGCCTCCGGCGATGATCCAGGTCTGGACGATGATGGGACTGGGCGGGGTCCGCCCGGACGACGACCCGTTGGGTCGTATCATCACGTTGTTCGACGAGGCCGGTTACGTCGGGGTTGTCGCGACCAACTGCGAACAGACCTACCACCGGTATCTGCGGCCGGGGGAAGAGGTGAGTGTCAGCGCCGAGCTCACCGACGTGATCGGTCCCAAGCAGACCGCGCTGGGCGAAGGCTATTTCATCAACCAGCACATCAGCTGGCAGGTGGGTGATGAGGACGTCGCCGAAATGAATTGGCGCATCCTCAAATTCCAGCCCCGGGAGGCGGACCAGCCCGGCCTGCCGGACGACCTCGATCCGGTGAACATGATGCGCCCATCGTCGTCGAAGGACACCGAATTCTTTTGGGACGGCGTCAAAGCGCACGAACTGCGGATCCAGAAGCGCGCAGACGGGTCTCTGCAGCACCCGCCCGTACCCGCGGTGTGGCAGGACAAACAAGCCCCGACCGACTACGTGGTGTCCAGCGGCAAAGGCACCGTGTTCAGTTTCGTGGTGCATCACGCCCCCAAGGTGCCCGGGCGGACGCTGCCATTCGTCGTCGCGCTGGTCGAACTCGAGGACGGAGTTCGGATGCTCGGTGAGTTGCGCGGTGTCGACCCGGCGAGTGTGGAGATCGGGATGCCGGTTCGTGCAACATATCTTGATTTCCCCGAAAGTGAGTCCGGACTGGCCTGGACGCTGTACGCCTGGGAGGCGGACGCATGAGCGCGCCGGTTGTCGAGGTCGGCACTGTATTGCCTGAGTTGAAGCTGTACGGGGATCCGACGTTCATCGTGTCGACGGCCCTGGCCACCCGGGACTTCCAGGATGTCCACCATGACCGGGACAAGGCGCAGGCCAAGGGGTCCAAGGATATCTTCGTCAACATCCTCACCGACACCGGCCTGGTGCAGCGGTACATCACCGACTGGGCGGGCCCGTCGGCCATCATCAAGTCGATCGGATTGCGGCTGGGCGTGCCGTGGTACGCCTATGACACGGTGACGTTTTCCGGCGAGGTGACCGAAATCGAGGACGGCGTGGTGACGGTGAAAGTCATGGGCCACAACAGCCTTGGCGATCACGTGATCGCGACCGCCACGCTGACGATCGGAAGCGCGTGATGTTGTCCGGTCGAGCCGCGATCGTCGGGATCGGCGCCACGGACTTCTCCAAGGACTCCGGCCGCAGCGAGCTGCGACTGGCGGCCGAAGCGGTGGCCGAGGCCCTCGATGACGCCGGACTGACCCCGGCCGACGTTGACGGGCTGACCACGTTCACGATGGACACCAATACCGAGGTGGCCGTCGCCCGTGCAGCCGGCATCGGTGAGCTCAAGTTTTTCGCCAAGATCCACTACGGCGGCGGCGCCGCCTGCGCGACCATCCAGCAGGCGGCGATGGCCGTCGCGACCGGGATCGCCGACGTCGTGGTGGCCTACCGCGCGTTCAACGAACGCTCCGGCATGCGCTTCGGTCAGGTGCAGACCCGGCTGTCCGAGAACGCCGACTCCACCGGGGTGGACAATTCGTTCTCCTACCCGCATGGCCTCTCCACGCCGGCTGCGCAGGTTGCGATGATCGCCAAACGCTACATGCACCTGTCCGGTGCGACCAGCCGGGACTTCGGTGCGATCTCGGTGGCCGACCGCAAACACGCTGCCAAGAACCCGAAGGCGTACTTCTACGAAAAGCCGATAACCATTGAGGACCACCAGAATTCGAGGTGGATCGCCGAGCCGTTGCGGTTGCTGGACTGCTGTCAGGAAACCGACGGCGCGGTTGCGATCGTGGTGACCTCGGTCGAGCGGGCGAAGAACCTCAAGCGCCGGCCGGCGATCATCGAAGCCGCGGCGCAGGGCTCCAGCCCCGACCAGTACACGATGGTCAGTTACTACCGACCCGAACTCGACGGTCTGCCCGAGATGGGACTCGTCGGCAAGCAGTTGTGGGCGCAATCCGGACTGAAGCCGACCGACATCCAGACCGCGATTCTCTACGACCACTTCACTCCTTTCACGCTGATCCAGTTGGAGGAGTTGGGATTCTGCGGTTGGGGTGAGGCGAAAGACTTCATCGCGGACGGAGCGATCGAGATCGGCGGCCGGTTGCCGATCAACACCCACGGCGGCCAACTCGGCGAGGCCTACATCCACGGCATGAATGGCATTGCCGAGGGAGTACGGCAATTACGGGGCACCTCGGTGAACCCGGTGCCGAATGTCGAACACGTCCTGGTGACGGCCGGCACCGGCGTGCCCACGTCCGGCCTGATCTTGGGCTAAGTTCCGTTCCCGCGCGAGCGTGCACGTCCCCGGTCGACACGCCCCGCCGATACACGTTTTTGCGCACGCTCGCGGCGGGTGTGCCCACCGCTACGCCGGCACTAACTCCACGCCGCTGAGGACGGTCGCGTTCTCGCGCGAAGGCGCGACAACGCTGGCCAGCAACCGGCCGTCCTCCTTCCAGACGTCCACCTTCAAGGTCTCGCCCGGGAACGCCACCCCGGCGAACCGTGCGCCGTACGAGCCGACGGCGGAGACGTCGGCGTCCAGCAGCGCGTCGACGATCGCCTTGCACGTCATGCCGTAGGTGCACAGGCCATGCAGGATAGGCCGCGGAAACCCTGCAGCAGCAGCGAATTCGGGATCCGAGTGCAAGGGATTACGGTCGCCACACAGCCGGTATAGCAGCGCCTGCTGCGGCGACACCGGGATGTCGAGTTCGACGTCCGGCGCCCGATCCGGTGCGGCGACCGACGACCCGCTCCCTGAAGGCCCGCGCTCACCGCCGAAGCCGCCTTCGCCGCGGGCGAAGATCGACCGGCGCTGCGTCCACAGCGGGGTGCCGTCGGCGCCGGTCACCGAAGTCTCGAGCACAACCACCGCGGCCTTACCCTTATCCCAAATCTCGACGATCCGGCTGATGGCGCGGGCGCTGCCGGACGGCGGCAGCGGTGCGGGCACGGTCACCTGCTCGGACGCGTGCAGCACCTTGGCCAGGTCGATCTCGACGCCGGGCCAGCTGACCTTTGGCGGTTCGATCTCGTTGAACGACGCCGCGACACAGCCGAACGTCGGCAGTACCTGCGGGTTACGGTCGACCACGTAGCTCAGCTCACGCGGGTCCAGCGGGTCCGCGCCGGCACCCAGCGCCAGGTTGTAGAGCTGCACATTGGTGGCGGTCCAAGAGAATTCGACCGCCCCGAACTCGGTGCCCAGCGCGACGTCCAAATCGATCGGCATCTCAGGCCTCCCCGGCCAGGTGCAGCGCCGCCACATAGCCGAATGTCATTGCCGGGCCGATGGTGCCGCCCGGGCCCGGGTACGTATGTCCCATCACCGGGGCGCTGACGTTGCCCGCCGCGTACAGACCTTCGATCACGCTATCGTCGTCGCGCAGTGCGCGCCCGTGCACGTCGGTGCGGATGCCGCCCTTGGTGCCCAGATCGCCCGGTACCATCTTGGCCGCGTAATACGGGGCGCGCTTGATCTCGCCGAGGTTCGGGTTCGGCTTGTTGGTCGGGTCGCCGTAATACCTGTCGTAGGCACTTTCGCCGCGGTGGTAATCCTCGTCGGTGCCCGAACGTGCGAAGTCGTTGAACCGCTCCACCGTTGTGGTGAACTCGTCGACAGGCAGGCCGGCCTTGGTAGCCAGCTCCTCGAGCGAGCGGGCCTCGATGATCACGCCGGAATCCATCCACTTGCGCGGAATGCGTTGCCCCGGCTGTAACCCCGCGAAGATGTAACGATTGCGGTACTGCTGATCGAACACCAGCCACGCCGGGATGTTCTCACCGGGTCCCGGGCCCTGGCCGTATTCACCGCCGTACATGTGGTGGCAGGCCTCGACGTAAGGCATGGATTCGTTCATGAATCGCTTTCCCGACATGTTGACGATGATGGACCCGGGCGAGTTGCGCTCGGACAGCGCGAACCACGGCGCGCCCACCAGTGGAACGGTCGGCCCCCACCAGGCATCCTCCATGATGTCAAGTGCCGCGCCGAGCGTTTCGGCGGCGATGATGCCGTCACCAGTGTTGGCCACCGCGCCGACGGTCCACTCGGTGGTGATCGGCGCCCGCTGGTACTTGACTCGCATCTGTTCGTTGTGCTCGAAGCCGCCGCAGGCCAGGATCACGCCCTTCCGGGCCCGAAGAAGCTGTGGCTCAGCAGTTTCCGACGCACTCGTATCGCGGACATACACCCCGTGCACGACGCCGTTCTCGATGTGGAGGTCCGTGAGTGCCGTGTGTAGCCGGACCGGGACGCCCGCCTGCCGCAGGCCGATTCGCAGCGGGCCGATGAGCGCACGGCCCATGCCGACCAGGTTCTTTCCAGTCGCCTTCGCCCAGATGGTGCGGGCGCCGACCTTCAGGCTGCGCAGCACACCGCGGGGGTGACGTTTGAGCTGGTTCAATCGCACGTAATCCTGCTGCATCACAACGACGTTGAGTGGGACCTTGCCGTACGGCGGCTCCAGCCCGGGCAGGTCGGGCCCAAGCTTGCGGGCATTGAACGGCTTCGGTTCGACAGAGCGGCCGGCCGGACGCCCGCCGGGGGCTTCCGGGTAGTAGTCGGAGTAACCCGGCACCCAGCACATCTTCAACGGCGTGTGCTCGAGCACGAACGACAGCATCTCCGGCCCGCGCTCCAGGTAGGTGTCAATGCGTTCCGACTCGACGATGTCGCCGATGATTCCGTGCAAATAGGTGCGGGCCGCTTCCGGGGTGTCGGCGACACCATCGCGCTGGAGAACCTCGTTGTTGGGAATCCAGACGCCGCCACCGGAGCGCGCGGTGGAACCGCCGTAGTGCGCGGCCTTCTCGATGACTATTGTCGAGAGACCACGGTGAGCAGCAGCGAGGGCGGCAACCATGCCTGCGCCTCCGCTGCCGACTACGACGACGTCGTACTCCTGAGCTGTCATGTAGAACACGTTATAGAATTGCCCTGGCTGGGCGCTACCGGCCCGGTCACACCAACGAGGGGACTTCGGTCGATGATCCCGGTTGCCACCCGTGATGTGCTCGCCGCCGACTTGGCGCAGGCCGAACGGAGCCGTCAGCCTATCGCGCCGCTGACGGCTGCGCACCCGGAGATCGACGTCGTCGACGCCTACCAGATTCAGCTGATCAACATCCGTCAGCGGGTGGCCGAGGGCGCCCGGGTGGTCGGGCACAAGGTGGGGCTGTCGTCTGAGGCGATGCAGCAGATGATGGGGGTGGACGAGCCGGACTACGGCCATTTGCTCGACGAGATGCAAGTCTTCGAAAACAAGCCGGTCACCACGGCGAATTATCTGTATCCGCGGGTCGAGGTCGAGGTGGGTTTCATCCTGTCCGAAGACCTGCCCGGCGCGGAATGTACCGAGGACGACGTGCTCAAGGCGACGGCCGCCTTCGTCCCGTCGATCGAGTTGATCGACACCCGGATCACCGACTGGAAGATCGCGTTGTGCGACACCATCGCCGACAACGCGTCCTCGGCGGGCTTCGTCCTCGGCGAGGCACGGGTACCGCCTACCGACGTCGACATCACCGCGATCGACGCCGCGCTGACGTGCAACGGTGAGGTGGTGGCCAAGGGCCGCAGCGACGCGGTATTGGGCAATCCGGTCACCGCGGTGGCCTGGCTGGCCCGCAAGGTGGAAAGCTTTGGGGTGCGGCTGCTGGCCGGCGATATCGTGTTACCGGGCTCATGTACCCGGGCAATCGACGCCCACCCGGGCGACAACTTCGTCGCCGAGTTCGCCGGCCTCGGGTCCGTTCGTTTGTCGTTCGAGTAAAGAGGAAGCAAAGATGGCGTCCAAGGCGAGCGTGGCCATTGTCGGGTCGGGCAATATCAGCACCGACCTGCTGTACAAATTGCTGCGGTCGGAGTGGCTCGAGCCGCGCTGGATGGTGGGCATCGATCCGGACAGCGAAGGCTTGGCGCGCGCGCGCAAGCTCGGTCTGGAGACCAGCCATGAAGGGGTCGACTGGCTGCTGGCACAGTCCGAGAAACCGGACCTGTTGTTCGAGGCGACCAGTGCTTACGTGCACAAGGCGGCCGCCCCGAAATACGCCGAAGCCGGCATCCGGGCCATCGACTTGACGCCGGCCGCAGTCGGGCCGGCGGTGATCCCACCGGCGAACCTGCGGGAGCACCTCGACGCTCCGAACGTCAACATGATCACGTGCGGCGGTCAGGCAACGATCCCGATGGTGTACGCGGTGTCGCGGGTGGTGACGGTGCCCTACGCCGAGATCGTGGCGTCGGTGGCGAGCGTGTCGGCCGGGCCGGGCACCCGGGCCAACATCGACGAGTTCACCAAGACCACCGCCAAGGGCGTGGAGACCATCGGCGGCGCGCAGCGCGGCAAGGCGATCATCATCCTCAACCCGGCCGATCCGCCGATGATCATGCGCGACACCATCTTCTGCGCGATTCCCGAGGACGCCGACCGTGACGCGATCGCGCAATCCATCCGCGAAGTGGTCGCCGAGGTGCAGACCTATGTGCCCGGTTACCGGCTGCTCAACGAGCCGCAGTTCGACGACCCGTCGATGAATTCCGGCGGTCAGGCGGTGGTCACCACGTTCGTCGAGGTCGAGGGCGCCGGGGATTACCTGCCGCCGTATGCGGGCAACCTCGACATCATGACCGCGGCGGCCACCAAGGTTGGCGAGGAGATCGCCAAAGAGACGCTGTCAGTTGCGGGAGGCACGCGATGAGTGACATTTGGGACGTCCGAATCACCGACACGTCGCTGCGCGACGGGTCGCACCACAAACGGCATCAATTCACCAAAGACGAAGTCGGCGCCATTGTTGCGGCTATCGACGCCGCCGGTGTGCCGGTGATCGAGGTGACGCACGGCGATGGTCTGGGTGGGTCGTCGTTCAACTACGGCTTTTCCAAGACGCCCGAGCAAGAACTGATCAAATTGGCCGCCCAAACGGCAAAAGAGGCCAGGATCGCCTTTCTGATGCTGCCCGGTGTGGGCACCAAAGAGGACATCAAGGAAGCGCAGAACAATGGCGGCTCGATCTGCCGGATCGCCACCCACTGCACCGAAGCAGACGTGTCCATCCAGCACTTCGGACTGGCCCGCGAGCTCGGCCTGGAAACCGTCGGGTTCTTGATGATGGCCCATACCATTCCGCCGGAGAAACTGGCCGCCCAGGCCCGCATCATGGCCGACGCCGGCTGCCAGTGCGTGTACGTCGTCGACTCCGCCGGCGCGCTGGTCTTGGAGGGGGTGCGTGATCGGGTCGCTGCGCTGGTGGCGGAGCTCGGCGACGACGTGCAGGTCGGCTTTCACGGGCATGAGAACCTCGGCCTGGGAGTGGCCAACTCGGTGGAGGCGGTCCGGGCGGGGGCCAAGCAGATCGACGGGTCGGTGCGGCGATTCGGCGCCGGGGCGGGCAACGCGCCGGTCGAAGCCCTGATCGGGGTCTTCGACAAGATCGGCGTCAAGACCGGCATCGACTTCTTCGACATCGCCGACGCCGCCGAGGACGTCGTGCGCCCGGCGATGCCGGCCGAATGCCTGCTCGACCGCAACGCGCTGGTGATGGGGTACTCCGGGGTGTACTCCAGCTTCCTCAAGCACGCCGTCCGGCAATCCGAGCGCTACGGCGTGCCCGCCCACGAGCTGCTGCACCGGGCCGGCCAGCGCAAACTCATCGGCGGCCAGGAGGACCAGCTCATCGACATCGCGCTGGAAATCAAGCGCGAACAAGCCGGCGGCGCGGTCTCGCGCTGACCTGCGGCTTCCTGGGGAACGGCACCCACAGGCAAGGCAAAGGTAGCGCGAGTAACCTGGCCCGCATGAGCACATCCAAGACAGCCGGCCCTCGTCGCCGCGGGCTGTACGGCCTGCTCGCCGGGGGGCTACTAACTGCGACCGCGGCGACGGTGATCGCGCTCCCCGTGGCCAACGCGGATCCCCCGTGCAATCAGACTGTCGGTAATTCCATCGACCAGTATCTGCAACGGCATCCTGACCTCCATGCGCAGCTGCAGGCCAAGTCGCAGGCGGAGGGCGGCAACGGCAACGTCATCGACTACCTGAACCGGCATCCGGATGTGCGGCAGCATCTGATCGATCTGTCGCAGCAGTGCGCACCATAGTGAGTCGGCCTCGTTTTTGAACGCCGGGGCCGACACCTCGGAATGTTCGCCCATTGACGAAAACTAGAACACGTTCTAGCGTCTAGACGTGTTCTCCCAGCCGCTCACCGAGGCGATCGCCGAGGCCGAGGAACTCGTTGCCACCGCACCGCACATCGAGACCGAAGCCGACTTACTCGAAGGATTGCAGTATCTAGCCGGCGGCGTCGCAGCTTGCACGCATCTGGCATTCAACTACGACCGGGACCATCCCTTCTTCCTCAGTGGCACGGGACCCTTCACGAAGATGGGCCTGGACAATCCGGACACCATGTACTTCGGCACACGCGTGCAGGCAGGCTACGAGTACGTGGTGTCCGGAGTACGTGGCACCACCACTGATCTGAGCTTCCAACTCTTGGGCGGTGAGTACACCGACCAAGGCGTGCCGGTGAGCGAGGCTGCATTCGACGACCGGGAACTAGACATCGCCGAGGACGGCAGCTTCGAATGGCGTTTCACACCCAAAAGCCCTGCCCAGCTCGTCGTGCGCGAGGTGTACGGAGACTGGTCGCAACGCCGCGGCAGCATCGTGATCCGTCGTGAGGACACTGCGGGCACCCCACCGCCGCCACTGACCCGGGCAGCCATCGAGAAGCGTTACGCCACAGCAGGAAAGCAGTTGGTCAACCGGGTAAAGACCTGGCTGCAGTTCCCGCAGTGGTTCTATCTCAACATCCCGGTCAACACGATGGTCGCCCCACGGCTCACGCCCGGTGGGCTGACGACGCAGTACTCGTCGGCCGGCCATTTCGACCTGCGGCCCGATCAGGCGCTGCTCATCACGCTACCGGTGACCGATGCACCCTACCTCGGCTTCCAGTTGGGCAGCATGTGGTACATCTCGCTGGACTACATCAACCACCAGACATCGCTGAACGCGACTCAGGCCCAAGCGGATCCAGATGGCAAGATCCGCATCGTCGTCGCCGACCAGAATCCCGGCGTCACCAACTGGGTCGAGACGCTGGGACACCGGCGCGGCTTCCTGCAGTTCCGCTGGCAGCGGGTGTCCCGGGCGCTCACCGATGCCGACGGGCCCGGCGTCGAACTCGTCGACTTCAACGCTGTCCCGGCCGCGCTGCCGTACCACGAGCACAACAAGGTTTCCGACGATGGCTGGCGCGCGCGGATTGCTCAGCGCCAGAACCAAATCGCCAACAGAATGCTGGGGTAGTCATGGCCGAAATGCTCGACGGCAAGGTAGTGGTAATCAGCGGTGTCGGCCCCGCGCTGGGCAGCACGCTGGCGCGGAGATGCGCCCAGAACGGTGCCGACCTGGTGCTGGCGGCTCGCACCGCCGAACGTCTCGACGACGTCGCCAAGCAGATCACCGACACCGGACGGCGCGCGGTGGCGGTCGCGACCGATATCACCGACGACGGCCAGGTGAAAAATCTCGTCGACTCCACGCTGGCGGCCTACGGCAAGGTTGACGTGCTGATCAACAATGCGTTCCGGGTGCCGTCGATGAAACCGTTGGCCAGCACCACGTTTCAGCATATCCGGGATGCCATCGAGCTGACGGTGCTAGGGGCGCTGCGGCTCATCCAGGGTTTCACGCCGGCGTTGGCCGAGGCGAAAGGCTCGGTCGTAAACGTCAACTCGATGGTGATCCGGCACTCGCAGGCGAAATACGGTGCCTACAAGATGGCCAAGTCCGCGCTGCTGGCGATGTCGCAATCGCTGGCCACCGAGCTCGGTGAGCAAGGAATCCGCGTCAACTCCGTTGCACCCGGCTATATCTGGGGTGACACGCTGAAAGGTTACTTCGAGCACCAGGCCGGCAAACACGGTACGGCGGTGGAGCAGATCTACGCCGCCACTGCCGCTAATTCCGACCTCAAGCGGTTGCCCACCGAAGACGAGGTGGCGTCGGCAATCCTTTTTTTGGCCAGCGACCTGTCCAGCGGTATCACCGGTCAGACCCTTGACGTCAACTGCGGGGAGTACAAGGCCTGATGACCGCCGCCGACGATGCAGTGGGCCCCCGCGGAAGCTGGGGACGGAGCGATGTGGGGGCACCCCCAGCCGCGCAGCGGCGAGGGGGCGAGGAGGCGGTGCAATCATGACAGAGCGCACCGACGTCGGCACGGTCGACGGCCTGCACGCCTCGGCCACCAAGCTGACCGGGCTGGACGATTTCGGCAGCGACGACGACAACTACCGCGAAGCACTGGGCGTGCTGCTCGACTCCTATCAACGCGAAGCGGACCTGACACCGTTGGGCAGCAAGATGAACCGGTTCTTCCTGCGCGGTGCGCTGGTGGCCCGGCTGTTGTCGCAGGCCGCGTGGAAGCAGTATCCCGAACACGCCGACGTCGCAATCGAACGGCCGATCTTCGTCACCGGCTTGGTGCGCACCGGCACCACCGCACTGCACCGGTTACTGGGCGCCGACCCGGTGCACCAAGGCCTGCAGATGTGGCTCGCCGAGTACCCGCAGCCCCGCCCGCCACGCGAAACCTGGGAATCCGACCCGATCCATCGCGAAATCGATGCGCGATTCACCCAGCACCACAACGAAAACCCCGACTACACCGGCCTGCACTTCATGGCCGCCGACGAACTCGAGGAGTGCTGGCAGCTGCTACGGCAATCATTCCATTCGGTGTCCTACGAGACGCTGGCGCACCTGCCCAGCTACGCGAAGTGGCTGTCGGGGCAGGATTGGCGTCCGGCATATCAACGGCACCGCAAGAACCTTCAGCTGATCGGCCTGCGCGACGCCGGCAAACGGTGGGTGCTCAAGAACCCCAGCCACTTGTTCGCGCTGGACGCGCTGATGGCCGCCTATCCCGACGCGCTGGTCGTGCAAACTCACCGCCCGGTCGAGACGATCATGGCGTCGATGTGCTCGCTGGCGCAGCACACCGCCGAGGGGTGGTCGAATACCTACGTGGGGGCGCAGATCGGATATGACTCGATGGAAACCTGGTCGCGCGGGCTGGAGCGGTTCAATACCGCACGTGCCAAATACAATCCGGATCAGTTCTACGACGTGGACTACGTCGATTTCATCGCCGATCCGATCGGGACCGTGGAAGGGATCTACCGTCACCTCGGGGTGGCGCTCACCGACGAAGCGCGAGCCGCCATGGAACGCAGCCACGCCGAAAGCCAGACCGGACCGCGGGCGCCGAAACACAGCTATTCGCTGGCCGACTACGGGCTCACCGCCGAGTCGGTCAAGGAGCGCTTCGCCGGGCTGTAACAGCGAATTTAACCGTCCCCGGGAGGCGATGCGGTGGATACCGCGTCCAAACAACCCTCGGCGACCGCGTGTTCGATGCTATCGGCCAGCTTTGGACAGGATTTCGTGCGTGCGCTGTCCCCGCCGGTTGCCCTGACTTCGGCGAAATAAGCGCAGCGCTGCGACGCGTCGGTGTTCCACTGCACCGCGGTGTGACCGGGTCCGAGCTTCTTGACGTTGACGGTGACGTGGCAAAACCGGCAGTCCACCGGCGCCAGGCCCGACGTCAGGTAGCGGTCGCGATCAGCCTGGGTGGTCTCGCGCACCGCGGCCGCACGCTGCGGATCGTCGACGAAAGCCGGTGCTCTGGGCCGAGATCCGGGATGGCGGTCAGTCGCAGCCGGGTGTGGATCGTCGTGGACGCCGTGTATCGCGAGCATCGACCGAGCCAGCTGGTCGACGTCGGGCGGCTTGTCGCGCGGGCTCATCATGACCCCTTCAATTTATGACCCCTTCAATCATGAAACCTGAGTGGGCTGTCCTTCGGACTCGGCTTGCCGCTTCAGGTTCTCCTCGACCTCGGCGTTCCACTTCGTGTTGGCGACGGTGGTGTCCACCTCGATCTCGAAGCGGTCGGTCATATCGGACGTCACGTCGGCGACGTCTACATAGAACTGCTGATACCAGCGCCGCATCTGGTAGACGGCGCCGTCCTCCTCGACCAGCAGCGGGTTGTCGATGCGGGTCTTGTGCTTCCAGATCTCGACATCCTGCAAAAAGCCCTTGCTCACACCGTCGGTCATCGCATCCGCGAGCTTGTCGGTCGTCTCGTCGTCCATGCCCTTGGGCTTCTCGACGATCACTCCCCACTGCAGCACGAACTTGTCCTGGGTCACCGGGTAGTGGCAGTTGATCAGGATCGACTCGGCCTTGTAGTCGCCGTAGGTGTTGTGCAGCCAGTTGATCATGAACGACGGCCCGAAGTAGCTCGCCTCCGAATCCAGGTGGGCTTCGCCGTAGGTGGTGCCCATGTCGTCGACGTCGGGGCGGCCGACATTGTGCAGGTACTGCGAGGCGATGTGGCCCTCGAACACATTCTTGAAATACGTCGGCAGACCGAAATGGATGTAGAAGAAGTGGGCAAAGTCGGTGACGTTGTCGATGATGTCGCGACAGTTGGAATTGATCTCCATGCTGTTCCACCGCCAGTCGGTCCACTCACCGCCGGACCACTCCGGGAT
>NZ_JBOHHI010000226.1:0-8702 GCF_050700595.1 Mycobacterium sp. | reverse complement strand
ACTGCGCCCGCGCCAACCTCTCCAAGGTGTCGCGCTCACCGGCGGTCAACGGCAACGGCGCTGCTGGTGCACTCATGAGACAAGGATACCGAACAACACCTTGATTATTTGCGAGACACACCACTAGTGGTGTGTCCTACGATTAAATGATGATTAGTTGGTTATGCTCTCCGTCATGAGACGACCCGTGCCTGCTTTGGCGATGTCAGATGGTCAACGGGGGGTGTTGGAGTCGATGGCTCGGTCGCAATCGGGTGCGCATCGGGAGGTGGTGCGGGCCAAGGCGTTGTTGATGGCTGCTGACGGGATGGCCAACACGGCGATCGCCGGGTCGCTGTCGGTGTCGCCGGCGTCGGTGAAGAGTTGGCGGGAGCAGTTCACCGGGCAGGGTTTGGTGAAGTTCGCCCAGGTGCGCAAGGGGCGTGGTCCCAAACCGTCCATCCCGCAATCGAAGATCGATGAGATCGTCGAGCTGACCGTGAACTACCGACCGGCGGGTGAGACCCATTGGAGCTGTCGAACGATGGCGGCGGCGACCGGGGTGTCGAAGTCGACGGTGCAGCTGGTGTGGCACGCGCGCGGGCTCAAACCGCATCGGGTCGAGACGTTCAAGCTGTCCAACGATCCGCGTTTCGAGGAGAAGCTGGTCGATGTGGTCGGGCTCTACATGAACCCGCCCGACAAGGCGATCGTGCTGTGCGCTGACGAGAAGTCCTCGGTGCAGGCATTGGATCGCACGCAGGCGTCGTTGCCGATGGTCAAGGGGCGCGGGGAGACGATGACCCATGACTACAAGCGTCACGGCACCACGACCTTGTTCGCGGCGTTGGACGTATTGACCGGCACAGTGATTGGGCAATGCCTGCCGCGGCACCGCCATCAGGAGTGGTTGACGTTCCTCAAGACCATCGATCGCGAGGTACCCAAGCACCTCGCGATCCACCTGATCCTGGACAACTACGCCACCCACAAACATCCAGACGTCGTGGCGTGGCTGGAGAAGCATCCACGGTTTCACCTGCACTTCACCCCGACGTCCTCGTCGTGGTTGAACCTGGTGGAACGCTGGTTCCGTGAGCTGACTGACAAAGCGTTGCGGCGCCGCGCATTTCACTCGGTGCCCGATCTGATCGCCTCGATCCAGCAGTACCTCGACTCACACAACGACGCCCCACGGCCCTACGTGTGGACAGCGACAGCGAAATCCATCCTCGCCAAGGTCGCCCGAGGACGCATAGCCCTCGAAAAAGTCAGCTAAATCCAGGACACACCACTAGGAACTTCTGCTCCATTAGTTCGAACATGTCGGTCGAGTGGCCACCGGCTGATGCAAGTCACACGTTTACCGCAAGTCGGTGAAGTTGCTACCGGATTGACCGGTTTTGCGGTTCGTTGGCGGCTACTCGCTCGAGCCAGCCCGACAGCATCCCGTCGATGGCGGCGCCCTTGTCGAGTTGCTTGTCGGTGATGTATTTAACGAACCTGTCGACCAGGATGGCGTCCCCACTGCCAGGGAGATTCTTTCGCACAGACCGCGTCTGGCGCGTGTGACCTTTGAGAAGCTGTTCGCGCGGGAACAGCCCGATCAATGACAACATCTGCTCGACGGTGATTTCGATCGGCTTGCCCTTGGAGAACCCCCAGTCGAGCATCTTAGTTCGCATGCACTCGTCAACGATCCCCTTGTTATGGACGAAATCGTTTCGGATCCAACGAATGTCGCCGAAAAAATCGTTCTTAACATCGTTTTTCTCAAGCTGTTGGTCACCACGCATGCCGATATTGAAGAAGGTGGCGATGCGGTCGCGGAACTGCTCCTCCCATATGGCGTGGATGTAAGCAAACCATTGGGCATACGCAACCGACTGGATCTCAGGATAGTGGTCGGTTTGAAACCGGCCAGCAGCGCCGGCGGCGAAGATCTGCGCGCCGGAATCAACAGCAGAAATGAGGTGCTGCATGTGGACACGGCCAGCACCGGGCTGGTCAACGAACCGAAGAGTGGTCACCTCAAAGTAGTGACCGTAATCGTCCGGGCGGTGATGCTCCAGGTAGCGGCGGTGTTGCTGTGTCCAATCTTCGATCTTCTGCATTAGGACGTAGTGCGATGTCAAGGTCACACAGCTTCAACTGGGATGTTGCGCTGCGCGTCCGGGATGCACTTGATCGGTTGGGCGTCCGAACGACCATGTCACGCGACAGCGACACCGGCGTGGGACCCTGCGTCGATGAACGCGCCGCACTGGCCAATGCGGTGAAACCCGACGCGATCGTCAGCATTCACGCCGACGGTGGGCCCCCATCAGGTCAGGGATTCCACGTGAACTATTCCAGCCCGCCGCTCAACGACATCCAAGCCGGGCCCGCCATGCAGTTGGCAACCATGATGCGCGACGCATTGGCCGCGTCAGGTTTTCACGAGTCCAATTACATTGGGACCCAGGGACTCTATGGGCGGTCCGACCTCGCTGGATTGAACTTGGCCCAATACCCTGCGGTCCTCGTCGAGCTCGGAAACATGAAAAACGCCGCCGACGCGACACAGATGGAAAGCGCGGATGGACGCGCAAAGTACGCTGCCGCCGTAACTGACGGAATAGTGAGCTATTTGAGCGCCAAAGCACCCGCACACTAGAGTCTCCGAACATTCCTGCAGACGAGGATGATGCCGCACACGACGCTGGCGGCGATCTTGCAAAGTTGTTTTTCGACACCCATGTCGAGAAGCGCACGCGGCCAGACAGGTAACGACGAAGCCGAAGAGGCAACGACGAAGATAGTCTCAGTACGCCCGGTCCAGTAGTTCTGAATTGTGGGCACGGCTTGGGCACATGGCGTTCAGCCGAGCGGCCGATCGGCCGCCGTTCGATAGGGCCTGACGGACTGTTAGGCCACTGACCTGCTACTTCAGAAGTCCCAGTCCTCGTCTTCGGTGACGACGGCCTTGCCGATCACATACGACGAGCCCGAGCCGGAGAAGAAGTCGTGGTTCTCGTCGGCGTTGGGTGACAGCGCCGACAGGATCGCAGGGTTCACGTCGGTCTCGTCACGCGGGAACAACGCCTCGTAGCCGAGGTTCATCAACGCCTTATTGGCGTTGTACCGCAGGAACTTTTTGACGTCTTCGGTGAGCCCCACCTCGTCGTAGAGGTCCTGGGTGTACTCCACCTCGTTGTCGTAGAGCTCAAAGAGCAGCTCGTAGGTGTAGTCCTTCAGTTCGGCTTGTCGCACGGCGTCCTCGAGCGCCAGTCCGCGTTGGTACTTGTATCCGATGTAGTAACCGTGCACGGCTTCGTCGCGGATGATCAGCCGGATCATGTCGGCGGTGTTGGTCAGCTTGGCCCGGCTGCTCCAATACATCGGCAGGTAGAACCCGGAGTAGAACAGGAAGCTTTCCAGCAGCGTGGAAGCCACTTTGCGCTTGAGCGGCTCGTCGCCGCGGTAGTAGTGCATCACGATCTCGGCCTTGCGCTGCAGGTTGGGATTTTCCTCCGACCAGCGGAAGGCGTCGTCGATCTGTGCGGTCGAGCACAGCGTGGAGAAGATCTGGCTGTAGCTCTTGGCGTGCACCGACTCCATGAACGCGATGTTCGTGTAGACGGCTTCCTCGTGCGGCGTCAACGCATCGGGGATCAGGCTGACCGCCCCGACCGTGCCCTGAATGGTGTCCAGCAGCGTCAGCCCGGTGAACACCCGCATCGTCAGTTGCTTTTCGTGATCGGTCAGCGTGCCCCAGGAGGAGATGTCGTTGGACACCGGCACCTTCTCCGGCAACCAGAAGTTCCCGGTCAGCCGGTCCCAGACCTCGGCGTCCTTCTCGTCTTGCAGACGGTTCCAGTTGATTGCCGAAACCCGGTCAATCAGCTTCACTTTTTCGCTCACCAGAACCCCACTTCACCAGGACGGATTGTCGGCTGTGCCCAGACTTCAAACACTACCCCTGGGGTACGACAACCGGCGGCAACACAACACCTAGTAGGTGGGCGTGTCTCGTACGCAGGAGCAGCCGGTGGCAACCCCGAAGAACTGGTACTCGGCCGGCTTCAGTGCGCGGGTGCCCGCCCAGTATTGCCAGGTATAGCCGCCCCACAACACGGGATTGTTGCCGTGCTCGTCGAGATACCAGCTGCTGCACCCACCGGAGTTCCACACCGAGCCGGCGAGTTTGCGCTGCAACTCGTCGTTGAACCGGTCCTGCGCGGCCCGGGTCGGTGCCAATGCCTGCGCGTCGAGTCGATCGCATGCGGCGATCGCCTCGGCGACATAGTGGATCTGCGACTCGATCATGAACACCACCGAGTTGTGTCCCAGTCCGGTGTTGGGTCCCAGCAGGAAGAACAGGTTGGGGGTATCGGCGACTGCGATCCCGCGGTGCGCGGCCAGCCCTTCCCGGTTCCACCGGTCGACCAGATCCTCGCCGTGCAGGCCTTTGATCTGCACGTAGGTGTAGGAGTCGGTGACGTGAAAACCGGTGGCGAACACGATCACGTCGGCGCGGCGGTGCCTGCCGTCGGCGGTGACGATGCCGTCCGGTGTGATCCGGCTGATGTGGTCGGTGACGAGCTCGGTCTTGGGGTCGGCAACGGCGCGATAGTAGGTGGAGGAGTTCAGGATTCGCTTGCAGCCGATCCGGTAGCGCGGCGTCAGTTTGCGGCGCAGTTCACGGTCTTTCACCGCGCGGCGGATGTTCCACTTAGCCAGCGCCTCCCCGACTTTGAGAATGTTCGGCCGCTTGGTCATCCCGTAGGCCAACGCCTCGTGGCCCCAATAGAGTGCGGTGCGCAGCGCCAACCGCAGACCCGGGATGTTCGCGCACGCGCGGCGCAACCCGGGCGGCAGTTCTTCGTTGGTGCGCGGCACCACCCACGGCGGGGTGCGTTGGTAGAGCTGCAGTTCGGCGACGCGGTCGATGATCTCGGGAACGATCTGGATGGCGCTGGCACCGGTGCCTATCACCGCGACCCGCTTGCCGGTCAGGTCCACGTCGTGATCCCACTGCGCGGAATGGAAAGCGGGGCGTCCAGCAGCCACGAATTCGTCACGTCCGGCGATGTCGGGGACCGACGGGATGTGCAACGCACCGGCGCCGGAGATCAGGAACTGGGCGATGTATTCGCGGCCGTCGGCGGTGAACACGTGCCAACGGTATTCGGTTTCGTCCCAGTGCCCGCGGTCCACCAGCGAGTTGAACACGATGTGGCGGCGCAGCCCGTATTTGTCGGTGACCCCCTTGAGGTAGTCCCAGATCTCGTCCTGATAGGAGAACAGGTGCTTCCAGTCCGGCTTGGGCTCGAAGGAAAACGAGTACAGGTGCGACGGGATATCGCACGCGCAGCCCGGGTAGCTGTTGTCGCGCCAGGTGCCACCGATGTCGTCGGCTTTCTCCAGGATCACGAAGTCCACGCCCTGGCGCTGCAGCGCGATGGCCATGCCCAACCCGGAGAACCCGGTCCCGATGATCACCGCGCGGGTATGCACCGGTGGCTTGTGTGTTGACTCCTGCGTCGTCGGCTCGGCGATGGTCATGGTGCGAGCCTACCTGGGAACGCCGGTACTGGGTACTTCAGCGCCCTTCGGTCAGCAATGCGATCGACCGGCGCAGTTGCTGCTCGGGCGGAGCGGGCGGCAGTGGCGTATCGGGCCGGGCGCCGAACGCGTCGACCATCATTGCCGCGAACCGCCGCCACGCATCCGGGGCCGTGGCGCCGGTGGCCTTGAGCACGCCGGCGTTGGCCATCAGCATGACGACGACGTCGGCGGCCACCGCGTCGCGCCGCAGAGTTCCCTCGGCCTGTGCCCGCCCGATGACCTCCCTGAGCTTCTCGACGGTTTCGTTGGTGCGCTGTTCGGCCGTGCTACTGGCCGGAAACGCCGTGGTCAACAGGTCGCGTAGGCCCGCGTCGCCGGCCTGCAGCTCGCCCAACTCGAAAATCAGCGTGCGAAAGCCGTCCCAGGCGCGTGGGTTCGCCAACGCACGGTCCACGGCCCGGGTGTAGCGGGACATATTGCGCTCGAACGCGGCGGCCGCCAAATCGGCGCGGGTGGGGAAACGCCGATAGAGCGTGGCCACGCCCACCCCGGCGCGGCCGGCGATCTCTTCCAACGGCACGGACAGCCCGCGCTCGGCAAACAACTCGGCGGCCGCGGCCAGGATCCGGTCGCGGTTGAGTTTCGCGTCGGCGCGAAGTGGTCTGGCTCGCTTTTCCCCGGGAACTGCGGCTGAAATCACACGTCGAGCATACTTGCTCAACTGGAGGATTGCTTCCACTTATGCGTATTGTCGACCACAGTAAGTGATACATACCCTCCACATAGGAATGGAGCAAACATATGGCCGTCACACTGACTGCCCCGGAGCTGGTATCGGGAGGCCGGCACCGGACACCGAGCCACGCCACGATGCGGGGCAATCCCTGGTGGACACTGCTCGCCGTCTCGATCGGCGTCATCATGGTCGGCCTCGACGCGTCCGTGGTGGCCATCGCCAACCCCCGCATTGCCACCGACCTGCGCGCATCGCTGTCGGATCTGCAATGGATCACTGACGCGTACATGCTCGCGCTGGCCTCGCTGCTGATCTTCGGCGGAAACCTCGGCGACCGGTTCGGGCGCCGCCGGGTGTTCTTCATCGGCGTCGTCGGCTTCGCCGCCACGTCGGTGGGCATCGGGCTGATCGGCACCGTGGGAGGCGTCATCGCCCTGCGCACGGTGCAGGGCGTCTTCGGCGCGTTGCTGATGCCGAGCACGCTGGCGATTGTGCGAGCTACTTTCCCTGCGGAGAAGCTCAACGCTGCCGTGGGGATCTGGGGCGCCGCGTCCGGGGTGTCGATCGCGACCGGACCCATCGTGGGCGGGCTGCTGGTCGAACATGTCAGCTGGCAGTCCGTCTTCTACATCAACGCGCCGATCGCGGCCGCCGCCCTGGTGATCGGCGCGCGGGCGATCGTCGAAAGCCAAAACGCCGGCGCGCATCGTCTCGACATCCCGGGCATCACCACGCTCTCCGGCGGGCTGTTCCTGGTCGTGTTCGGGCTGATCAAGGCGCAGAACTGGGGCTGGCTGGCGGGCCGGACGGTCGGGGTGCTGCTGGCCGGCCTGACGGCCTTGGCGGTCTTCGTGCTGATCGAGTTGCATGCCGACGAACCGCTGCTGCCGATGCGGCTATTCGCCAACCGGTCGCTGTCGATCGGCGCCGCGGTGGTCGTCATCGACTTCTTCGCGCTGTTCGGCGCGGTGTTCTTCCTGTCGCTATACCTGCAGAACGTGCAGGGCCTGAGCCCAGTTGAGTCCGGCGTCCGCACGCTGCCGCTGAGCCTGGCGCTGATGGTGACCGCGCCGCTGTCCGGCGTTCTCACCGAACGATTCGGGCCACGTCCGGCCATGGTCGTCGGGCTGGCCGCGGTCGCGGCCGGGTTGTTCTCGCTGATCTTCCTGCGCACCGACTCGGGGTACCAGGCGCTGTGGCCGGCGTTCGTCCTGCTCGGCGCGGGTATCGGGCTGGTGCTGACCGCGAGCTCGGACGCCATCATCGGCACCGCCAGCGTCGACGACGCCGGGGTGGCCGGTGGTCTGCAAAGCACCGCCGTGCAACTGGGCGGGGTGTTAGGCACCACCATCCTCGGATCGGTGTTGTCCAGCCGGGTCGGATCCGTGCTCGTCGACCAACTCACCGGTGCGGGCACTCCGGCGCCGGTGGCCGCGAAGCTGTCCGCCGCCAAAGAGCTGGTGGCTCAAGGTATTACCCCGACGGTCCCGGGCATGCCGGCCCCGCTGGTGCACGCGGTGGCGCAGGGCGGCCACAGCGCTTTCATGATCGGGCTGCACACCTCGATGGTCGTCGCCGCGATCGCCGCCGCCGTCGGCGCGGTGCTGGCACTGTTCGTGCGTCGCGGTGAAGACTGACCCGCGCCGGGGCTCAGCTGACCGCCGAATCGCGGGGTACCGCGTTGTGGATGGGCGAGTCGGGATCGAGGTTGATGCCGAGTAGCTCGGCGGTGCCGTTGATGACGCCCATCATGATCGTCGTCAGGTGCGCCACGAACTTGTCGCGGGGCATGCGCCGCGGGCTGTCCGGATCGGGGCCCAGCCACCAGTCGGTGGCCGACTGCGCCGAACCGAACGCGGCGAACGCGGCGAGCTCGATCGCGGCGGGGTCGAGCTCCATCTCGCGCAGCTCGTTGTTGAACATCGCCGCCATCGCCAGGGTGATTCCGCGGCCCTCGTTCAGTGCCCGCATCGTCGACTCGGACCGCTCCGGAAACCGGCCCTGGATGAAGAACCGCAGTACGTTGGGATGGTCGTCGACCAGGCTGACGTACTCCTCGACGCTGCGCCGGATGATGTCGCGGGCCGAGTTGGTGGCGAAGTCGACCGACGGGAAGACCGCCGCCCACAACATGTCACGTAGCCGTTCCCCGATCGCCTGGAACAGGTCGGCCTTGTCGTGGAAGTGCCGGTAGATCTTGGGTTTGGCGGTGCCGGCCTCTTCGGCGATCTCGCGGACACTGACGCCGGGCCCGATCCGGTCGATGGCCCGAAACGCCGCCTCGACGATCTCACCGCGCACCTTCTTGCGGTGTTCGCGCCAGCGTTCGCTGCGGGCGTCGACCTTCACCCCGGGCTTCACGCCGGGGTGGGGTCGGGGAATTCTCACCACGTCAAGCACCTTACCGCGTTGCAGGCGTTGACCTGGGCAGACCGGC
>NZ_JBOHHI010000225.1:0-14313 GCF_050700595.1 Mycobacterium sp. | reverse complement strand
CCGCACCGCGATGATGCCCACGCGGCGGCGCACCCGAGCCCAAAACCGCGCCCGCTACATCGCCGACCAACGCCGGCAAAACCACCAGACGCACCGGGCCCGATCCCAAGCCCGCGAACTAGCCCCGTCCGGCCCCGCACCACCCGAAGGCGGCGACGAGCCGGCGCCGTTTTAGTCGGTTGGCACACAGCACGTCCCTGAGTCAACTCGGAGGGTTTTGACCTGCGCGGATGCCTGCCGGTAAGCTGCACCGTTGGCGTGCGGTACGCCGGGGCTCGGGTCAATGTCGGTCGCCGAGACCGCCCCCAACCGTTGACGCCTGACCGGCACCCGGCTCACCCCGGGATCCAACCCGAGAGGAAATGAGGTAGGCGCTGTGCCCACATACACGCCGAAGGCGGGTGACACCACTCATGCGTGGTACGTCATCGACGCCACGGACGTGGTGCTCGGCCGCCTTGCCGTCGCGGCAGCCACCCTGCTGCGCGGCAAGCACAAGCCGACGTTCACGCCGAATGTCGACGGCGGCGATTTCGTGATCATCGTCAACGCCGACAAGGTCGCCATCAGCGGCGACAAACTGCAGAACAAGCTGGCCTACCGCCACTCGGGTTATCCGGGCGGTCTGCACAAGCGCACGATCGGTGACCTGATGCAACGTCACCCCGACCGGGTCGTCGAAAAGGCGATCGTCGGCATGCTCCCCAAGAACAAGCTCGGCCGTCAGATCAAGCGCAAGCTGCGCGTCTACGCCGGGCCGGAGCACCCGCACACCGCCCAGCAGCCGGTTCCGTTCGAGATCAAGCAGGGGACCCAGTGACAGAAACGACTGAGACGGCAGAGACCACGGCAGAGGCGCCCACGACCGAGGCCACCCAAGACCCGCCCGCCGAGAGTTCCACCGCGGCCACGCCGGGCAAGCGTTCGGACTCATTCGTGATCGAGCGTCCGATCCAGACCGTCGGGCGGCGCAAGGAGGCCATTGTGCGGGTGCGGCTGGTGCCCGGCAGCGGCAAGTTCGACCTCGACGGCCGCAGCCTGGAGGACTACTTCCCCAACAAGGTGCATCAGCAGCTGATCAAGGCGCCGTTGGTCATCGTCGACCGGGTGGAAAGCTTCGACATCTACGCCCACCTGGGCGGTGGTGGTCCCTCGGGTCAGGCCGGTGCACTGCGCCTGGCCATCGCGCGGGCGTTGATCCTGGTCACGCCCGAGGACCGGCCCGCGCTGAAGAAGGCCGGCTTCCTGACCCGTGACCCGCGGGCCACCGAGCGCAAAAAGTACGGTCTGAAGAAGGCCCGCAAGGCACCGCAGTACAGCAAGCGCTGATCGACGATCACTTTCAGGTGGCGAGCGGGCATCGTTGTACGCATTTTGCGGCGTGTCGGCGGACAAACACGCACGCTCGCGGCAAATAGGAGAGATGCGCATGGGTCGACTGTTCGGCACCGACGGTGTCCGCGGGGTCGCCAACCGTGAGTTGACCGCCGAACTCGCGTTGGCTCTGGGCGCCGCGGCGGCTCGGCAGCTGGCCGGCCTTCGGGGCGCCCGAAGGCGTGTCGCGGTGGTCGGCCGCGATCCGCGGGCCAGCGGCGAGATGCTGGAAGCCGCCGTGATCGCCGGGCTGACCAGCGAAGGTGTCGACGCGCTGCGGGTCGGTGTGCTGCCGACCCCGGCGGTGGCCCACCTGACCGGCGCCTACGACGCCGACTTCGGGGTGATGATCTCGGCATCGCACAACCCGATGCCCGACAACGGCATCAAAATCTTCGGGCCGGGCGGACGCAAACTCGACGACGCGATCGAGGACCGGATCGAGGAACTGGTCGCGACCGGGCCGGGACTGTGCCCGGTCGGAGCGGCAATCGGGCGGGTCGTCGACGCCGAGGACGCGCTGGAGCGCTACCTTCGCCAGGTCAGCAAGGCCGCCGTGGTCCGGCTCGACGGGCTGACCGTCGTCGTCGACTGTGCCCACGGTGCGGCGTCGGTGGCGGCACCGCGCGCATACCGTGCGGCGGGCGCCCGGGTGATCGCGATCAACGCCGAACCCAACGGGCTCAACATCAACGACGGCTGCGGGTCGACGCACCTCGATTCGCTGCGCTCGGCGGTCCTCGCGCACGGCGCCGACCTGGGTCTGGCGCATGACGGCGATGCCGACCGGTGCCTGGCGGTCGATGCCACCGGCCGGATCGTCGACGGCGACCACATCATGGTGGTGCTCGCGTTGGCGATGCAGGAAACCGGCGAACTGGCCGCCAACACCCTGGTCACCACGGTGATGAGCAACCTCGGGCTGCACCTGGCGATGCGCGCGGCCGGGGTGGCCGTCCGCACCACCGGGGTCGGCGACCGCTATGTCCTGGAAGAGCTGCGGGCCGGTGACTACAGCCTCGGCGGCGAGCAGTCCGGGCATATCGTGCTGCCCGCGCTGGCCACCACGGGCGACGGGATCCTCACCGGCCTGCGGCTGATGTCGCGGATGGTGCAGACCGATTCCCCGCTGGCGGAGCTGGCCTCGGCGATGCGTACGTTGCCGCAGGTGCTGATCAACGTCGAGGTCGCCGACAAGGCCGCCGCCGCCGCGGCGCCCGCCGTAGCGGCCGCGGTCCGGCAGGCCGAAGCCGAGCTCGGCGACACCGGCCGAATCCTGTTGCGCCCCTCCGGAACCGAGCAGCTGATCCGGGTCATGGTGGAAGCAACCGATGAAGGCGTCGCCCGTCGGCTCGCCACCGGCATCGCCGAATCGGTGCGCGCCTCGCACTGACGACCCGGAACCGGGGCACGGCGCGATCCGTCCAAACCGGTATGGGACAAGCAGACGCCACCTGGATCGACGTTGCGGCGGTACGCGCGGTCGCGAACCGGTTCGACACCGGCGCGGAGGCCATCGACCGCGGGGCGCACACGCAGTTGGGCAGGCTGGCGTTCGACGGGGCCACCGCCGGGCAGGCGCACGTTGCGCGCGGAGAGGCGCTGCGCTCCGCGCTGGACCGGCTGGCCGGTGAGCTGGTTCAGTGGGCGCGTGCGGCCGCGGAGATCGCGACGGCGCTACGGGCCGGCGCGGAGCGATACGCCGAGGCGGATTTGCGCGGCGCGGTCCGGCTCGGCTGACTTGTGGTGGGCCGGTTAGACGTCGCGGCGCGGCTCGCCGAGGGCCGACCCGCCGTCGAGCACACCCAGACGTATGTCGCCGCGTGCCAGGTTATCGGCTACCAGCATCCCGACCTCACCGCACGCGGCTCGCAGGTGCGTGACTGGTATGAGACCGAAGCCGGCCTCGACCTCCGCGCGCTCGACGACGACTGCGCTGCGCTGTGGGCCGCGGTCGCCGCGACCGAGGAGGCACTGGCCACGCAGCGGGCGCAACTTGTCGAGCTCGCAGCGGCCTGGCGGGGACCGGGGGCCGACTCCGCGATGCGGTTTCTGCAGCGGCACTGCGACGCGGCGGCCGCGGCGGCAACCCGGGTCCGTGCGGCGGCCGAGGGGTGCGCAGCGCTGCGGGACAACCTGTGGCAACTGGTCGACGGAAAAGTCGCGACGGCCATCGCCGTTGACGACCGCCGACTGGCCGAGCGCCCGGGGTGGCTGGCCGCGGCGCACACCGTGACCACCGGGGTGGGGGACCGATCAATCGCCGAGGAGATCGTTCGTCGGCAGGTAAACCCATACGTGGACAACGATATTCGCACCGACTGGCTAGTCGCCATGCGCTCGACCGTGGCGTCGGTGGACGCGTCCTTCGATGCGGTCACCGACGGGCTGGCGGCTTTGCCGGAGGGGTGTTTCGAGATGGCCGGCGATCTCGGGCCGAGTGCGCCGGTGGGTGCCGCGCCGGTGGTTTCACCGCCCGCCGACGCCATCCCCACCATGCCCGCGGCGGCACCGCCGCCGCCGCCGACGTCGGTCCCGGCCACCGATCCGGCCGCTCCGGTGGAGGACGTCACCGATATGCCCGACGGCATGGGCGATCTCGGCGGCGCCGGCGGTCTCGGCGGTCTGGCCGGCAACATCGGCGGCGTGGTCGGCAGGATCATCGACGGCATCGGCGGTCTGCTGGGATCACTGACCGAAGGACTTGCCGATCCGTTGTCCGACGATGCTGCGCTCGAGGATCCGCTCGATGCCGAAGAGGAGGCGGACGAAGCCGCCGACCCTGCCGACCCCGACGACAACGATACCGTGGCACCAGACCAAACCCCCACGGCGACAACCGATGTCGTCGACAACCCCACGGCACCGGAGGACACCGCGGAGCCAGCCGAGGAACTGCCGGCGGCACCGCTCGGAGAATCACCCCCGCAGGCGCCGCCGGAGCCCACGGATGAGCAGGCGACCCCGTGTGAGATCGCTGCCGACGAGTTGCCGCAGGCCGGCCAATGACCGACCTCCCGGCGCGACTGGCCGACGTGCTGGCGCAGCATGACGCGACACTGCGCGGCGTCGGCCGGCCCGAATCAGTGCGAAACGGCCGCAATCACCGGGTGCTGTTGCCGGCCGACCGGCAAGTTGGCGCCACCCCGCCGAGAATCGGTCAGCCGGACAGCAGCGGGCGAAGCTCCTCCACGTAACGCACCGATTCGCCTTGATCGGCGCTCAGCGGTGTCGCCAACAGCGTCGTCACACCGGCGTCGGCGAAGGCCGCCACCCGCTCGGCGACGAATCCCCGCGGACCGATCAGCGAGATCTGGCGCACCAGCTCGTCGGGCACGGCGGCGATAGCCTCGGTTTTCCGACCGGACAGGTACAGCTCCTGGATCCGGTTGGCCACCTCGCCGAAGCCGTAGCGGGTGGCCAGGTTGTGATAGAAGTTGCGGTTCTTGGCGCCCATGCCCCCGATGTAGAGGGCCAGTTGCGGTTTGACCCAGGCCAGCCGATCCTCGACGTCATCGCCGATCGCCAGCGATGCGCCCACCATCACATCCAACGGACCCAGCGCCGGGTCCCGTTTGGCACGACCGGAAGCCAACGCCTCTCCCCAGACCGACTGCGCCTTCTCCGGATAGAAGAACACCGGCTGCCAGCCCTCGGCGATCTCGGCGGTCAGCTCGACATTCTTGGGCCCCAACGCAGCGACCGATATCGGAATACGTTCGCGCACAGGGTGGTTGATGATGTGCAGTGCCTTGCCCAACCCGGTTCCCTGGTCTGCCGGCAGCGGAATCTGATAGTGCTTGCCGTTGTGGGTGACTCGTTCCCGCCGCCAGACCTGCCGGCAGATCTCAACCACCTCGCGGGTGCGGCCCAGCGGGGCGTCGAACGGCACACCATGAAAGCCCTCGATGACTTGTGGCCCCGACGTGCCGATGCCCAGCCGGAACCGGCCGCCGGACACGAAGTCCAGACCGGCCGCGGTCATCGCCAGCAGTGCCGGAGTGCGGGTGTAAATCGGAAAGATCCCGGAGGCCAATTCGACGGTGGAGGTCTTGGCGGCCAGATATCCCAGTTGGCTGACCGCGTCGAACGAATACGCCTCAGCCACCACCGCGACGTCGACGCCGACCTTCTCCAGTTCGACAACGCGGTCGGCGGCTTCGCGAAAGCCGCCCGAGTAATCAAGGACAACGCCGATTCGCATCGTGACTTTATAACACCCAACCGGTTGGTTCAGCCCTGCTCAACCTTTTAGTAGCGCGACGATCTTTTCTTCCGGGGTGACCCGGGTCGGGTCATGCTCGGGGGCGTCGGTCGTGGGTAGGTGCACCTCGGGATCGGCGAACTCGCGATAGGTCTTGTCGCGGCCGAGCGTAGCGAGCAGGTACCCGGTCAGCAGCGCGCGAACCGCCTTTTGCGTCTTGCGGTGCGCACCGGCCAGTCCGAAGACCTTCGTTAGCCGCCGGCCCTCGGCCAGCCCGCCGGGTTGGGCTTTGCTGACCACCCGCAACGTCGTCGCGTCCCACGCCGCCGAAAGCCCAATAGCGTTGGAACGCAGTGCTTTAGCGTCTCCCGGTGCACTGAACACCACACCGGGGACCGCCAGCGTCTTGGCTGGCTGCTCGGCCGATGGCGTGGTGACCGACGGGAAAATCGCCGCCACCGCTTTGGGTTTGTCCGGCATCCCGGCCGCCGCGAACACCGCTGCCGAGCCGCCGAAGCCGTGGCCGACCAGCCCGAGTTTGGTGGGATGCACGCTGATCTTGCCCGGCCCCAGGCGGACGCCGGCGGCGACGTCAAGCGCGGTGCCGAGATCGAAGGCCAGGTTGAGCACCGACGGCGCCAGTCCCCGCTCGGTGTCGGGCGCCGCGGCCACGATGCCCCAGGACGCCAGGTGCTCCAACAGATTCGAGTAGCGCTCGACGCCGGTGAGCCAGTCGTGGCCGAAGGCCACAGCGGGCAGGTTCAATCCGGCTTCGGGCGTGTAGACGACGCCGGGCAGGCCGGCAAAGGCCAACTCACCGCGCAGAACGCGATGCGGGCCACGCCGGGTCAGTGCGACGACAAGTTTGCGGGTGCGGGCCACCCGTTGACGGTAGCGCACCGCGGCGGATCGGCTATCGCAGTCATGACCCCGACGGTGGATCTCTGGGTTCATACTCACAACATGCGGTTGAGACGAAGGCGGCTGCCCATGGGGTTTGGCCTGGCACGCGATCGCGAACTCGAGCAGTTCTTCGAGCTGTCCTCGGACCTGTTGGTGATTGCCGGGCAGCGCGGCCTAATTCACGTCAACCCTGCCTTCATGCGCACCATTGAATCTTCACCGGCGGTGTCGACGATACCGATCGGTTTCGTTGCGCGCGAAGACCGACAAGCTGTGCGGGCAGGCATCGAAAAGCTTGCCGACGGTCATGGGCCGGTGCGTTTCGAAAGCCGAACCCTTTGCCGCGACGGCGTCCAGCGATGGTTCGAATGGATCGTGGTGCCGCACCAGGGGTTTTTCTACGCCTTCGGTCGTGATGTCAGCGAACGGCGTGATGAGCAGGAGCAGTTGCGCCATCTGGCGACGCAGCAGGCCGCATTGCGGCGAGTCGCGACGCTGGTCGCGCGCGGGGTCACGCCGCAGGAGGTGTTCGCCGCGGTGGCCGAGGAGATGGGCCGCTGCCTGAACGTCGATAACGCCGAGGTGTTCCGGTATGAAGACGACGGCGCGGCGATCCTTGTCCTCGGCTGCTACCCCGACGCGGGACCCGATGGCTTGCACATCGGTGAGCGTCTGACGCTGGAGGGCGCCAACGTTCCCGGAGCAGTATTCCGCTGCGCGTGCCCGTCGCGAATGGACAACCTGGACAACGCCGCCGGCTCACTGGCCGCACGGATGCGTGAGCTGGGCATGCATTCACGCGTGGGCGCACCGATCATCGTGGACGAACGTGTTTGGGGCCTGGCCCTGGTCGGCTCGTCACGACCGGAGCCACTGCCCGCGGACACCGAGCAGCGCATCGCCGAATTCGCTGATCTGGTCGCCACCGCGATCGCCGCGGCCACCGCCCGCGCCGAACTCGTGGCTTCCCGAGCCCGAATCGTCGCGGCCGCCGATGACGCACGGCGCCGCATCGAACGCGACCTGCACGATGGTGCTCAGCAACGGCTGGTCTCGCTGGGCCTGCGGCTGCGGATGGCAGAGGAATTGGTGCCGGCCGAGTTGACCGACGTCAAAACCGAGCTGTCCGAGGCGGTCGCGGGTTTGAACGAAGTCTTCACCGAGCTGCAGCAACTGTCCCGTGGAATCCATCCGGGCATCCTCGCCAAGGGCGGACTTCGTCCGGCGTTCCAGAACCTCGCCCGCCGATCCGCCATACCGGTCAACCTCGACGTGGTTATCGATCGACGCTTGCCACCACCCGCCGAGGTCGCCGCCTACTACGTGCTGGCCGAAGCGCTGACGAACGCCGACAAACACGCTCAAGCATCCGAAGTCAACGTCGCCGCCCACGTCGACGACACGAACCTGCACTTGTCGATTGGCGACGACGGAATCGGGGGCGCCTACAGCGGCAACGGGTCCGGCCTCACCGGACTGAAAGACCGCGTCGAGGCCCTCAGCGGACACTTCAGAATCGAATCCCCGCCGGGAAAAGGAACGTGGTTGCACGTCACCATCCCCGTGAACGGGTCGTAGCGGGGGCGGTGCGGACCACACCTACAGTGCGTACAGCTCTGGCAGATTGACGACGATGGCCTCCTGAGTGCTACGAGCGATCACCACCACGGCCGTCTCGTCGACGTTCGGATTTTCTTCCCGATGAGGTAGATACGGCGGTATGAAGATGTAGTCCCCAGGACTGGTTGCGATGCGGACTTCGTGTTCGCCGTCGTGGAAGACGAAGTCGGGGTGGCCGCTGCGGACGAATATCGCCGTTTCGGATTCGCCGTGGTGATGGTTGGCCGATACCGTCTGCGGCCGAACGTGTGTTTCGCCCATCCAGATTTTCTCCGAGCCCACTGCGCGGCCGCTGATCGCGGCGAAACGCCGCATGCCCTCGGTTTGGGCCGTATCGGCATCAATTTCCGACGACTTGACGTGGTGGACTCGCTGGTGAATCGCCGGTTCGCCTGACGGCAAGTCGGGATGAAACCCGTCGTCGGGCACTGGTTGCTCCTTTCGCGGCGCCGTCTTCCTGCTAGCAGGTAGACCAATATTGCAGTTCGCCTGAGGCGGTGATGGCCGCCAGCCTAGACGACATTCCCCGGCTCGGGAGCAAACCTTAATGGTGCAACGAAGCAACCGACCACCGCCGGAACATGGAAGGGACGCAATCGAAATGGACCTCGAGCGGATCACCCGCCGGATGCGCCTGGCCGAAGGATCGCACCAGCCGGGGAAGGGCAAAGGCTGCGCCATGAACGCCATCAGCTACCTCAACGGCGACCCCGAAATCACCGACTTCCCGGTCTGCTCGGCCCGCCCGCTGGCCGCCTTCGTCCAGTGGTCCAACGACCTGCTGGCCGGCCCGGACGGCTACCTGTCGCCCGAAGACAGCGTCGTGGCGCTCGAGCTGGCCTGGCAGACGATGGGAACTGCCGATGTTCCCGACACCGTGGTCCATGCCTGGGTGGCCGAACTGCTGACCGACCCCACCTGGGGCGTTCTTCGCTACGTCGAGCACGCTGCTGCCAAGGCTATTTCCGACATCGCCGAGCTACACCGCAAGGCCGCGTCGGGCGACATTGTGCCCATCGCCGCATGGGACGCCGCCGACCGAGCCGCCCATGCCGCCGCCCGCGAGATCAACTCGACGCTCGACGCGGCGGCGCTCTACGCCCTGCGCGCCGCCTACGAATCGGCGGCGCCGTTAGGTGCCGACTATTGGACGACCCTCGATGCGATAGCCGGTAATGCCCTGCGCGCCCACGCGCGCGTCACCGACGACCCGGCCGGGCGCGGGGCCGGCCGGGCCGTGGACTTTGCCCGCCATGCGATCCGCGCATGGCGGTATCTGGCCGGGCTGGACGGCCCGCAGGCCATCAACCACACCTCGATTGAGAACGCCCTGCAGCGTGTCTGGATGTCGGCGTAAACCACGTTTCACGCGGCTTCCCACGCAGGCAGGTGCCGTTGGTGCAAGATGGTGTCGCAAATCTTCGCACGCAAACCTTAGAGGACTCGCGCTGAAGTCGAACACCGCCCAGGCCGGCCCGCCCGACGATGGTGGGACGACGCCTGCCCCGCTGCGCGCGGTGGTGGCCGACGACGAAACGCTGTTACGTGAGGGTCTGACGAGCTTGCTCGACCGCTCCGGTTTCACGGTGGTCGGTCAGGCCGGCACCGGCGTCGAGCTGGTCGCGCTGGTGCGAGACCACCGGCCCGATGTGGTGATCACGGATATCCGGATGCCGCCGACGCATACCACCGAGGGTCTCGACGCTGCTCGAGTGATCCGCGCGGAGCTGCCGGACACCGGGATTCTGGTGCTGTCGGCTCATGTCGATGTCGAGCACGCGATGGAGTTGTTGGCCAGCGGCGGCGGCATCGGATATCTGCTCAAGAGCCGGGTCACCGATATCGGCGATTTCGTCGACAGCCTGCGGCGGATCGCGAAGGGCGCCTCGGTAGTGGATCCCGAGCTGGTGGCCGAACTGGTGTCGGTGCGCCGTCGTGACGATCCGCTGGCGGTGCTTTCCCCGCGCGAACTCGAGGTTCTGGAATTGATGGCCGAGGGCCGTTCGAATGCCGGTATCGCCCGGCGGCTATGGGTGACCGAGGGCACCGTCGAAAAGCACGTCCGCAGCATCCTCACCAAACTGGATCTGCCGGAAACCGACGACGACCACCGCCGGGTACGGGCGGTCATCACGTTCTTGGAGTCCCGGTGACCGGCCGGCTAGGCCGGACGGCCGAGGACCTCCCGAATGGCGCCAGCGGACAGGATGGCCTTGGGCAGGAAAGCGACCGCCGGGCTTGCCGCGATCAATTCGGCCAAGTCCTGCTCGGCATGGGTGGAGATCAATATCACGGGCGCCGTGGGACTGATCCGGTTTAGCTGCTCGACAAGCTCGAACCCGCTTTCGGCGCCGAGCTCGATATCGACCAGCGTGACGTCGGGCCGCACTGCTTGTAGGCATTGCAGCGCCTCGGAGGAGGATCCCGCCACGCCGACCACGCTGATGTTTTGCTGCTCGAGTAACCGTGCCGCGGCGTCGACAAAGTCGCGGTTGTCATCGATGATGACGCACTGCAGCCGCTCGCCCACCACTCCAGTGTCCTGCAGGCGGATAGTGCCCGCATACCTGCTAGCTGGAAATTAACCGGCGGGCGTGAGCCGCAGTACCCGGATCGTCCGGATACCGTCGGTCCGCTCCGCGTAGTTGACATAACCGTGGTAGGCCTCGCCGGCGAGCGCGAACAGCCGGTCGTGCTCGGCGCCCGTCACCTCGCGCGCCACAAATAGCCCGCCGTGCTCGCCGATGCGCAGTTCACATTCCGGATGCGCAACCAGGTTGTGATACCAACTCGGATGCCGCGTGCCGCCGTAGTTGGAAGCTATGAGGATCACGTCGTCGCCGTCGGTGAAGTATCCGAGTGGTGTCTCGCGCCGTTGGCCGCTGCGCGCGCCGGTCGAGGTAAGCATGACGATCGGCGTCGCACCGAACGCAAGGTTGACGTGCCCGCGCGTCGCCCGCATGATCGGCCCGTCAAGCGGGGCGACGAGCGTGCGGTGTATTGCCGCGCCGGGCTTGGTGGCCACCAGCGCCAACACTGCGCGCTTCCACGCCGCACGGCGCGTGTGTGGGTCGACCCGAGGAATTCCGCTGACGCTATCGTCCGACATGCCGCGACTGTACTAGCTACAGCGACTGATCAGGACGTTTAGCACCCGTCGGGCCCTGCACTACCCTGAGTGGCTATGTGCGGAATCGTCGGCTACGTCGGGCGGCGGCCTGCTTGCGACGTCGTGGTCGACGCGCTGCGCCGGATGGAATACCGCGGCTACGACTCGGCCGGCATCGCGCTGCTCGACGACAGCGGCAAACTCACCGTGCGCCGGCGCGCCGGCCGGTTGGCCAACCTGGAGCAGGCGCTCGAGGCCACCGATCCCGCGGCGCTGACCGGCAACACCGGCCTCGGCCACACCCGATGGGCGACCCATGGCCGTCCCACCGACCGCAACGCCCATCCGCACCGCGACGCCGCCGGCAAAATCGTCGTCGTCCACAACGGCATCATCGAGAACTTCGCGGCGCTGCGACACGAGCTGGAAGCCACCGGGGTGGAGTTTTCCAGCGACACCGACACCGAGGTCGCGGTGCACCTGGTGTCGCAGGCTTATCACCACGGCGAGGATGCCGGCGACTTCGTGGCCTCGGTGCTGGCCGTGCTGCGCCGGCTGGAAGGCCACTTCACGCTGGTCTTCGCCAATGCTGACGAGCCGGGCACCATCGTCGCCGCCCGCCGCTCGACGCCGCTGGTGGTCGGGGTCGGCGAGGGGGAGATGTTCGTCGGCTCCGACGTGGCCGCTTTCATCCCGCACACCCGCGAGGCCGTCGAGCTGGGCCAGGACCAGGCCGTGGTGATCACCGCCGACGGCTACCGGATCACCGACTTCGACGGCAATGACGGCGCCACGAGTGCCCGGGCTTTTCATATCGACTGGGACCAGGACGCCGCCGAGAAGGGCGGCTACGAGTACTTCATGCTCAAGGAGATCGCCGAGCAGCCCGCTGCGGTAGCCGACACGCTGCTCGGGCATTTCGTCGACGGCCGCATCGTGCTCGACGAACAGCGGCTCTCCGACCAGGAACTGCGCGAAATCGACAAGGTGTTCGTGGTCGCCTGCGGCACCGCCTATCACTCCGGGCTGCTGGCCAAGTACGCGATCGAACACTGGACCCGGCTGCCGGTGGAAGTCGAGCTCGCCAGCGAATTCCGTTACCGGGACCCGGTGTTAGACCGCAGCACGCTGGTGGTGGCGATCAGCCAGTCCGGGGAGACCGCCGACACCCTGGAGGCGGTTCGCCACGCCAAGGAGCAGAAGGCCAAGGTGCTGGCGATCTGCAACACCAACGGGAGCCAGATCCCGCGGGAATCTGACGCGGTGCTCTACACCCGCGCCGGACCGGAGATCGGCGTGGCGTCGACGAAGACGTTCCTGGCCCAGATCGCCGCCAACTATCTGGTCGGGCTGGCGCTGGCGCAGGCCCGCGGCACCAAATACCCCGATGAGGTCGAACACGACTACCACGAACTGGAATCCATGCCCGATCTGGTGGCCCGGGTGCTGGCCGGCATCAAGCCGGTCGCCGATTTGGCCTACCGGTTCGCCCAATCCTCGACGATCCTGTTCCTGGGTCGCCATGTCGGTTACCCGGTCGCGCTGGAAGGCGCGCTGAAACTCAAAGAGCTCGCCTATATGCACGCCGAGGGCTTCGCGGCCGGCGAGCTCAAGCACGGCCCGATCGCGCTGATCGAAGATGATCTGCCGGTCATCGTGGTGATGCCCTCGCCGAAGAACGCTTCGACGCTGCACGCCAAGTTGCTGTCGAACATCCGCGAGATCCAGACCCGCGGCGCGATCACCATCGTGATCGCCGAGGAGGGCGACGACACGGTGCGCCCCTACGCCGATCATCTGATCGAAATTCCAGCCGTCTCAACACTTTTGCAGCCGCTGCTGTCGACGATTCCGTTGCAGGTGTTCGCTGCGTCGGTCGCGCAGGCCCGTGGTTATGACGTCGACAAGCCGCGCAATCTCGCGAAGTCGGTCACCGTCGAGTAAGCCCGCGGGATTCAAAACAGCGTGCTGAGCAGTGTGCCGAGGTCGGTCAGGTCGATGGCCGGGGTCGACTGGATCAACTCCGACATGTTCGCCCACTCTTGCGTTGCCACACTGCCCAGCTCCGACGGGAAGTTCCCGTTGGCGGTCAGAATCGCGGTGGCCAGGTCGTCGCGGGCGTTGAGCAGCCCGGCGAGGATGCCGCTGTTCGGGTCGAACAGCGCGTCGTTGAGCAGCGAGTCGAGCTGCTGGGGGAACAACAGCGACAGGATGGTGTCGCCGACGGCCAAGTCGACGGGCAGGTTGATGTCACTGGCCGCCAAGGGCAAGTTGTTGAAAATCGCCTCGAGGCTGCCGACCGGGTTGGTGAACAGGTCGTGCGTGACGGTGTCCCAGTCCGGGGACAACGCCGGGGTCAACCTCAGCGCCAGCGGGGTGAACGGCTCGCTGCCGAACACCTCGTTGAAGGTGTCGGTGCCCATCACGCCCTGGAGCCCGTGGAGGATCAATTCCTGTGTCACCCAGTCGGGTTGGGCGTTTTCCCGAGACAGGTCCAGGGCATAGTCGTAGGAAAACACCCGCTGCGACATGTCGGCGGCATATTCAGCCGGGCTGACGGTGGGTGTGTCGGCGGGCAGATACTTGGCCACGTCGGCCACCGGCACTAGCTGGGTCGTCACGTCGTCGCCCGTCGGGTCCGTACCGTCGGGGAGGTTCTCGAACCGGGCGAATATCTCACCGCTGGTGACGCCGCTGCTGTCCAGCCAGTTCGCCACGCCCGGGTTGGTGGCGCTGATTACGTAGTAGGTGGAGCCGTCGGGTTCGTGGAACGCGGTGGTGTTGTTCAAGGTGGTCTGCGCCAAGGTGTAGGGCAGCGCCGCGCCGAAGACGTTCATCAGCTCGATCCCGCTATAGGCGGACGTCACGTCGGGCACGTGCACGATCAGCGCCTGGCCGGGCTCCAGGTCGAAATTCCCCGCGGAGACGTCTGCGCTGGGCAGGCCGGTGGCGAACAAACTCGTTTCCGGGACCAGCGAACTCATCGTGTTGTCCGGCTGCTCGATGCCCGCGATCTGGGCCAGACCCATATTTTCCTGGTTGAACGGTCCGACGATGTTGGCGAAGGCGGTGAACAGGGTGGTCAACAACGAGTCGACCGAGG
>NZ_JBOHHI010000224.1:0-9940 GCF_050700595.1 Mycobacterium sp. | reverse complement strand
GACAACGATGGCAGCACCGGGCGCCGCTGGGCATGCTGCTGGCCGGCGCCGTGCTGATCACGCTGTCCTCCCAGGTGAAGCTGCCGTCGCTGCTGGCTCTGGGATTCGTCGCGATGGCACTGGCCCGTCGCTGGGGCGGCAACCTGCGCGCGCTCCTGCTGGCCGGCGGGCTGATGGCCGGGCTGGCGTTGGCCGTGATGGCCGTCGTCGGCTGGGCAAGCCGGCTCGGCTTCGGTTGGATCTACACGCTGGGCACCGCCAACGTGGTGCGCAGCTGGATGTCGCCGCCCACGCTGTTGGCACTCGCTACCGGGCAGGCGGGGATCTTGCTGGGGCTGGGCGATCACACCACCGCGGTGTTGTCACTGACCCGCGGAATCGGCGTGCTGATCATCGCCGTGATGGTGGGCTTGCTGCTGGCCGCGGTGTTCCGCGGCCGGCTGCACCCGGTCGGCGGGCTCGGCGTCGCATTGGGCGTTACGGTCCTGCTGTTTCCGGTGGTGCAGCCGTGGTACCTGTTGTGGGCGATCATCCCGCTGGCCGCCTGGGCCACCCGCCCGGGCTTCCGGATCGCGGCCATCGGCGTCACGATCGTCGTGGGCATTTTCGGTCCGACCGCCAACGGCGACCGCTTCGCGTTGTTCCAGATCCTCGACGCCACCGTCGCAAGCACCATCATTGTGCTGCTGCTCATCGGGCTGACATATACCCGCTTGCCATGGCCGCGGCTGGCCGATGCCGGCCGCGAGCAGATCGACGACGCGGCGACCCCGGATGTGGTGAGCGCCACCGAGACCCGGCGGCCCACAACGGTGCCCGGCGCTTACGCGGAATCCCCGTGAGCTCGGCCTCGAAAGCCCCGGTGCGGTTGCGCGGGGTTTCCAAGCGGTACGGGTCGGGCCCATCTGCCGTCAAGGCCGTGGCCGATCTCGACCTCGACGTGGCCGAGGCCGAGGTGTTCGCGCTGCTGGGGCCCAACGGTGCCGGCAAGACGACGACGGTCGAGATGTGCGAGGGCTTCGTCCGTCCGGATGCCGGCACCATCGAGGTGCTCGGACTGGATCCGATCGCCGACAACGCGCGGCTGCGGGAGCGCATAGGAGTGATGCTGCAGGGCGGCGGCGGATATCCGGCCGCCCGCGCCGGCGAGATGCTCAACCTGGTGGCCGCCTACACCGCCGAGCCGCTGGATCCGCAATGGCTGCTGAGCACGTTGGGCCTCACCGACGCTGCCCGCACTACCTACCGGCGGCTTTCCGGTGGCCAGCAGCAGCGGCTGGCGCTGGCCTGCGCGTTGGTCGGCCGTCCCGAGCTGGTGTTCCTCGACGAGCCCACCGCCGGCCTGGACGCCCATGCCCGGGTGCTGGTGTGGGAGCTGATCGACGCGCTGCGCCGCGACGGTGTGACCGTGGTGCTGACCACCCACCAACTCAAGGAGGCCGAAGAGCTCGCCGACCGGCTGGTCATCATCGACCACGGAGTCACGGTGGCCGCCGGCACGCCCGCAGAGCTGATGCGCACCGGCGCCAAGGACCAGCTGCGCTTCAGCGCCCCGCCGCGGCTCGACCTGTCACTGCTGGTCTCGGCCCTGCCGGAGAGCTACCACGTCAGCGAGGCGGCACCGGGCGAGTACCTGGTGGAAGGCCCGGTGGACCCACAGGTCCTGGCGACGGTGACAGCGTGGTGCGCGCAAATCGACGTGCTGGCCACCGACATGCGGGTCGAACAGCGCAGCCTGGAAGATGTGTTTTTGGACCTGACCGGACGGGAGCTGCGGTCATGAGCGCGCTGTTCCCGGCGGGAACCTTCACGCCCAACCCGCACCCCAACACCGTGTCGCGAATGCTGGCCGCGCAGTCCACGCTGGAGCTCAAGCTGCTGCTGCGCAACGGCGAGCAACTGCTGCTGACCATGTTCATCCCGATCACGCTGCTGGTCGGGTTGACGCTGATGCCGCTCGGATCGTTCGGTGCGGACCGCGCCGACATGTTCGTCCCGGTGATCATGGCGCTGGCGGTGATCTCCACCGCATTCACCGGCCAGGCCATCGCCGTCGCGTTCGATCGCCGTTACGGCGCACTCAAACGGCTGGGCGCCACCTCGCTGCCGGTGTGGGGAATCATCACCGGCAAGTCGCTGGCCGTGGTGGCGGTGGTGTTCTTGCAGGCGATCATCCTGGGTGCCATCGGTTTCGGGCTGGGCTGGCGCCCGCATGCGGCGGGTCTGGCGTTGGGCGCGGGCATCATCGCGGTGGGCACGGCTGCCTTCGCCGCGTTGGGCCTGCTGCTGGGCGGCACGCTGCGCGCCGAGATCGTGCTGGCCGTCGCCAACCTGCTGTGGTTCGTGTTCGCCGGCTTCGGCGCGCTGACCCTGGAAACGGACATGATCCCGACGGCGGTCAAATGGGCGGCACGGCTCACCCCGTCCGGTGCGCTGACCGAGGCACTGTCGCAGGCGATGACGGTGTCGGTCGACTGGTTCGGCGTCGTCGTCCTCGCCGGATGGGGCACGCTGGGTGCACTGGCCGCGCTGCGCTGGTTCAGGTTCACCTGACGGGCTACTACGGCGCGTAGTTCGCGGTCGCTTACGATCGGGTTCGTGACGACCCGCGCCGCCATGCCCGTCGGACGGTGGCTGCTGCGGCTGGTGGACCTATTGCCGATGCCCAGCGTGCGCACCCAGCGCCTCATCGCCGCGGCCGTCATCCTGACCCAGGGCGGTATCGCCGTCACCGGCGCGATCGTCCGTGTCACCGCGTCGGGGCTGGGCTGCCCAACCTGGCCGCAATGCTTCCCGGGCAGCTTCACCCCGGTTGCCGTGGCCGAGGTGCCGCGTATCCACCAGGCCGTCGAATTCGGCAACCGGATGGTCACATTCGCGGTGGCCATCGCCGCGGCGTTGGTGGTGCTCGCGGTCACCCGGGCCCGCCGCCGCGCGGAAGTCCTGGTCTACGCCTGGCTGATGCCCGCCTCGACGGTGCTGCAGGCGGTGATCGGCGGCATCACCGTGCTGACCGGCCTGTTGTGGTGGACGGTGGCCGTCCACCTGTTGGCGTCGATGACGATGGTGTGGCTGGCGGTGTTGCTCTACGTCAAGATCGGCGAACCCAATGGGGCCGTCGTCACCCACACCGTGGTCAAGCCGCTACGCGGGCTGACGCTGGTCGGCGCGGTCACGCTGGCCGCGGTGCTGGTGACCGGCACGCTGGTCACCGCCGCCGGGCCGCACGCCGGAGACACCAGCCCGTTTCGGACGGTGCCGCGGCTCAAGATCGAGATCACCACGCTGGTGCACATGCACTCGTCGCTGTTGGTGGCCTACCTGGCGCTGCTGGTCGGACTCGGGTTCGGGTTGCTGGCCGTGCAGGCGCCCAGGCCGGTGCTGCTGCGACTGGGCGTGCTGATCCTGCTGGTGTGCGGGCAGGGCCTGGTCGGCACCGTGCAGTTTTTCACCGGAGTCCCGCCGGCGCTGGTGGCGGTGCACGTCGCCGGCGCGGCCCTGTGCACCGCCGCCACCGCCGCGCTATGGGCGTCGATGCGAGAACGGGCCGAGCCCCAGCCGCTCCAGGGCTGACTCGACGCAGACCGCGAACCGGCGTTCGGCGATATCGCGCGCGGCGTCGTCGAGCAGCTGCCAGCCCAGCGCCGGCGCCACCAGATCCAGCCCGACCAACCCGGCGTCATCGGTGACGTCGGCGCGAGCGTACAGCAGCTCATCGGCCCTGATGCGGGCCTGTTCGGCGGCGACGCGCAATGCCGCGTGTCCGGCGTCCCACAGTTCGAAGTCGGCCTCGACCGACCGCTGGGTGGTGAACGCGTGCGACTGCGTGCCACCAAGGAAGACCAGCGCGGTCGTGTCGTCTGGCGCGGCCGCGCGGGTCGGCACCCCGGCGCACTGCAGGTCCCCCAGGTATCGCTTGTCGGTGTTCCATGCGACGACATCAGGCGGGTTGAGCAGGTGGCGCACTCGCCTGGTCCAGGCCAAGAACTCGGTCGGCCGGTCGTCGCCGGCTGCGCGCAGGATCACCAAATCAGCGTGCAGCGTGGCCGGGTCGTCCCACGGCAACCAATGCGCGTGTAAGCCGCGCCGGCGTAGCGCGGCGACCAGTCCCCCGTCGCCGCCGCTGCCGGCCAGCACGATCCGGGGATGGCGAATGTCGGGCCGGGCCAACTTCATGCGCACTCCACGGAATGATAGTTCGCATGCATGCCATCGAAGTCACCGAAACCGGCGGGCCCGAAGTACTGCGCTATGTCGAGAAGCCGCGGCCGTCTCCGACCACCGGGCAGGTGTTGATCAAGGCCGACGCGATCGGCGTCAATTTCATCGACACCTATTTCCGCTCCGGGCAATATCCGCGCGACGTGCCCTTCATCCTGGGCACCGAGGTGGCCGGGACCGTCGCGGCCGTCGGCGACGGTGTGACAACGCTTAGCCGCGATGACCGGGTGGTTACCGCGGCGGCATCGGGTGCATACGCCGAATTCTGCACTGCACCAGCAGAATTCGTTGCTCAGGTGCCGCCCGCGGTGGATTTGGATCTGGTGGCATCGGCGCTGCTGAAGGGAATGACCGCGCACTACCTACTCAAGTCGGTCTACCCGGCGCGGCCCGGCGACACCGTGCTGGTGCACGCCGGGGCCGGCGGAGTGGGCCTGATCCTGACGCAGTGGGCCACCAGCCTGGGCGTCCGGGTGATCACGACGGCGTCGACGCCGGCCAAAGCCGAGTTGTCCCGGCAGGCCGGCGCGACCGATGTGCTGGATTATCCCGGCGACGACCCCGACGAGTTCGGCAGACGGATCCGTGACCTGACCACCGGCGCCGGCGTGGCCGCGGTGTACGACGGCGTTGGGGCCAGCACCTTCGATGCCAGCCTGGCCAGCCTCGCTGTGCGCGGCACCTTGGCGTTGTTCGGCGCGGCCAGCGGACCTGTTCCGCCGGTTGACCCGCAACGGCTCAACGCCGCCGGCTCGGTATACCTGACCCGGCCGTCGCTGGTCCATTTCACGCGCACCGCCCAGGAATTCGCCTGGCGTTCAGAAGAACTGTTCGACGCGATCGCGACCGGTTCTATCGATGTGACGGTGAGCGCGCGCTATCGGCTGGCCGACGCCGCTCAGGCTCACCGCGACCTGCAGGGGCGCAAGACGGTCGGCTCTATCGTGTTGGTTCCGTAGGTTGTTGGTCCTCGGGTGCGTCGGGCTGCCAGCCGCCAGGCAGCATCGGCAGCGTCGGGCCGGCGCCGAACTCATCACCCGGAAGCGTGGTCAACCCCGCGGCCCGGTCAACGGCCTCGTTACCTACGGTGCCGGCGAAACCCAACGGCCCCGCCCCGTTGCCCGACGCCAGCGGCTCATCATCCGGCAGTGCGCCCCAGTCCGGGTCAACCTCGACATCCATATCCATGAACTGGTCGCCATACCCACGCAGCCCCGCCCGCTGGCGCCGCCGAGCCCGGGCCTGTTTCCGCGCGGCTGCCGCAGCGGCTGGGGCCGCGGCGGTTTCGGAGGTCGGTGTCTTGACCTTGGCGTTGGTGCCGGTGCTCGTCTGTGAACCGAACCCACTGCCCGGGCCACCACCGACCAAGTAGGGGTAGGCGAAGGCCTCCCCGCCGGTGACCGGCGGCGGTGGTGGAGGAGGAGGCGCAGCGGGCGCGGTGGGCACCGGGGCTGGCACAGCTGGGGCCGGAGCCGCGACCACGGCTGGTGCGGCCGCAGGCGGGGCCATCCCGATGGCCGGCAACATCTCGGGCACAGTCGGCGCGGGTTCCAGCGCCGGAGCGATGGCGGTCGGGGCAGGCTCTGCGGCGGCCGGCCCGGCCAGGCCCGCGAAGCCGACCGCAGATCCGACGGGGGCGATCGCCAGGGCCCCGACGGAGGCGGGGAGAAACGCATAGCCGAGCGGGAAGAACACCTCGTCGCCGTCGAAGAACACATAAAGCGGGTTAACCAGCAACGCCAACGGATCCGTCAAGAGTCTGTGGATGAAGTGCGACTCCATGTAGCCCACCGGATTGTTCAGGAAGTCATATATGTTGTCGATCCCGAACTCATGAACGATTTGGTCCGGCACTCCGAGTTCGTGCACTAGGGCAGCCAGCTGGTCGCCCAGGCCCGTCGACGGGGCGTTGGTCTGCGCGGCGCTGGGGTCCGCGGTTTTCTGGATCTGCGGCGCCGGGGTGGTGTGTGGCGTCGACGCCACCGCGCTGCCGGACACCGTCTGATAGGTGGCCATCGTGGTGGCGGCCTGGGTCCACATCCGCACGTAGTCGGCCTCGTTGAGCGCGATCGGAATCGTATTGATCCCAAAGAAATTCGTGGCCACCAACACCGTGTGAATGGCGTGGTTGGCGGCCAGCTCTGCCAGGGTCGGCATGGCCGCCAATGCGGCGGTGTAGGCCGCGGCCGCGGTCTCATGCTGAGCAGCTGCCACCGCGCTGTTGATGCTGGCCTGCATCAGCCACGCCAGATACGGCACGTTCGCGGCCACATACGACTCCGCGCCCGACCCCTCCCACGCGCCGGCCTGCACCGCCGTCAACAGCGCGCTGAGTTCATCAGCCGCCGAAGAGTATTCGGCACTCAACGACGACCAGGCCCCCCCGGCCGCCAGCAACGACCCCGGTCCCGGGCCACCGCTCAGCAACGCCGAATGCACCTCCGGCGGAAACGCCATCCATATGGCTGCGATCACCGTCAGCCGCCGCCGATCGGATACGAGTCGGCTGCCACGGCATCCCCTATCGCATAACTGGTGCCAGACCCAGCCGCCCTAACCCGAGCCGCAAGTGCCCGGTTGGCGCAGTTGTGCACGCCCCTGCCGTCCCCTCCCCCCGTCCCACGTTGATCCGCTGAACATTAGCATTGCCTAAGCTAACTTGTCGAGGTGTTAATTCGGTCACGCTCGGACCGGAAATTCTCCAAATGTCCAATAGCGCACCGTCTTCGACGGCGACGTGGTTGACCGCCCCACTCGGCGGCTTCGGCTTGGTCGCGGGTCAGCCCTGCGGCTTCTTCCCACTCGCATCATTCCTTGACGCCATCGGGACGCTCGGCGTCCCAGCTGCCCGGCACCATCGGCAAGCTCGGACCGCTGCCGAAGTCGTCACCGCCCAGCCGGGTCAACCCCGCCGCCCGCTCGACGGCCTCGTTGCGCACCGTGCCGGCAAAACCCACCGGCCCCGCCCCGCTGTCCGACGCCAGCGGCCTATCGTCCGGCACATCCCAGTCCGGATCGACGTCGACATCCATATTCGCGTGTTCATCGCCGTGATCGCGCAGCTTCGCGCGCCGGCGTCGTCGCGCCCGCGCCGTTTGCCGCGCGGCCGCTGCTGCCGCGGTCGCGGCGGTATCCGGTTCCGGCGCTTTCTTTTTCGCGCTCGCGCTGGCGCTGGTGCTCATCCCTGAGCCGGAACCGATGCCGGGACCCCCCACCGCGTAGGGGGGCACAAAACCCGCCCCACCGGCCGGCGGCGGCGCCGGCGGCGGCGCGGGAGTGGTGACGGTGCTCACCGGGGACGCGGTCGTGGGTGCTGGTGCCGAGGCAGCGGTCGGGGCGGGCGCCGCGAAAGTCGGCGCCATCGCGACGGCCGGCAACGCAGGGGGTGCGGCTGCGGCGGGTGACAGCGCCGGCACGACCGCGATCTGAGGTAGTCCGGCCAGGCCGGCCAGCCCTGCGAAGCCGCCGACGGCTCCGAACGGCGCCACCGCCGCGAGGACCGCGGGCACCAGCAACTCCGGCTGGGTCACCAAGAAACTGGCAATCTCGGCTATGTGAGTCGGCCAGTCGAACAGCGCGAGGTCGACCAGGTACTGAAAAGCCAATGCCGGATTTTGGGTCAGGTATACGCCGAACTGTTGGAAATCCTCCAAGAGTTCCAGTGCTCGAACTACCCAGAAGATCGGTTGTCCTGCATTTGTATATGAGTCGTAGGGCAGTCCGTTCACGGTTCCCTGGGCGGGGTTCCAATTAATCCCGAAGTTCTTGAGGATGTTCGCGATGAAGTCGTCCAGCGGGTTGTCGACCGTGGGGTCGTGGAATGGGTCGCTCGAACTTTGGTTTGAAGCGTCGGATTTCTGGATCTGCGGCGCCGGTGCGGTCTGCGGAGTCGACGCTACCGCCGCGCTGGAGACTGCTTGATAGGTGCCCATCGTGGTGGCGGCCTGAATCCACATCCGCGCGTAGTCGGCCTCGTTGAGTGCGATCGGAATCGTGTTGATCCCAAAGAAATTCGTCGCCACCAGCACTGCGTGAATCGCGTGGTTGGCGGCCAGCTCCGGGAGCGTGGGCATCGCGGCCAACGCGGTGGTGTAGGCGGCGGCCACGGCCTCATGGCTGGCGGCCGCGGCCGCACTGTTCGCGCCGGCCTGCGTCAGCCACGCCAGATACGGCACATTCGCGGCCACGTACGACTCCGCTGCCGAACCTTCCCATACCCCGCCCTGCACTCCAGCCAACACCACGCCGAGTTCATCGGCGACCGAAGCGTATTCAGCGGACAGCGATGACCATGCCCCGGCCGCCGCCAGCAGCGAACCGGGCCCCGGACCGCTGCTCAGCAACGCGGAATGCACCTCCGGCGGTGCGGCCATCCAGATCGGCGCGGTCACCAGCGACCCAACTCCACCGTCGCATGCGCGACCGCCGCATGCGCGACCGCCAGTGGGTAATTGAATATGATTTTCATTATCAGGTATTCAATACCACGACGGGCGGTATTTCAAGCCCCGTACTCAGTCGCTGTGCCGGAGCGGTCGGTTATGCGAATCGAACGACGCGCCCTGCGTCAACCGTTCCACTCGCGCACGGCATTCGATCTCGACCGGCGCTAACTCACGCGGGTCGACGCTGATCTACCGGTCCAGGTGGTAGCCACGATAGTTAATCCGGAAGCCCAGTGCGCCAAGGTATTCCGGCTCCGTGGGTCGGCGGCGCCCGCCGCCCGCTCACTACAACAGCGTCGGCAGGGCGATCGCCGAGTCGAGCGCCAACGCGCAGAACACCACCGCGAGATAATTGTTCGACTGCAAAAACAGCCGCAGCGGCTTGACCGGTTCGCCGCGGCAAACCCCGGCGTAAAGCTGGTGGGCCATCGCCAGGAACCACACCCCGGCCAGCACGGCAACCGCCGCGTACAGCCATCCGGTGGCTAATGCCAAGACCAGGGTCGCGATCACAGTCAGCCACGTGTAGATCAGAATTTGCCTGGTGACCTCGCGCTCCGTCGCAACCGCGGGCAGCATCGGCACGCCGGCCGCCCGGTAATCGTCCTTGTAGCGCATGGCCAGCGCCCAGGTGTGCGGCGGTGTCCAGAAAAAGATGATCGCGAACATCGCCAGCGCCGGCCAACCGATTGTGCCGGTGACCGCCGACCAGCCGATCATCACCGGCATACAGCCGGCCGCCCCTCCCCATACCACGTTCTGCGAGGTCCGGCGCTTGAGCAACAACGTATAGACGAAGACGTAGAACGCGATCGTGGCCAGGGCCAGCAGACCGGACAACAGGTTTGTGGTCCACCACAGCCAGCAGAAAGACCCGACGGTCAAAGCCAACCCGAACACAAGTGCATTGCGAGTCGGCACGACGGCACGGGCCAGCGGCCGTCGCGCGGTGCGCTTCATCACCTTGTCGATATCGGCGTCGGCCACGCAATTCAGTGTGTTGGCGCCCGCGGCGGCCAACATGCCGCCGATCAGCGTGTTGAGGATCAGTACCGGGTTCACCGTGCCGCGGTCGGCGAGCAACATCGCCGGGATCGCCGTGACCAGCAATAACTCGATGACCCGCGGCTTGGTCAGCGCCAGGTATGCGAGCAGCGCATCGCGTACTCGGCTCGGCGCGACGCGCCCGCGAATGCTCACGCAATAACTCCTCGGATCACAGCGGCGCGCGGCTTCTACTACCGCCGATGGTAGACCGCAACGGCGCGGCGGGG
>NZ_JBOHHI010000223.1:0-5551 GCF_050700595.1 Mycobacterium sp. | reverse complement strand
GCGCTGGACGTGCTGATCGTGGCCGGCGACGACCCCGGCGACCCGGCGCTGGTCGGCGCCGCCGCGACCGGGGTGCGCCGCGGCGCGCGGGTTGTCGTGGCCGCACCCTACGAAGGCCCGCTGCGGGACACCACGGCCGGCCGGGTCGCGGTGCTGGAGCCGCGGATACGGGTTCCCGACGAGTTCGGTCTGTGTCGCTACCTGGTCGCCGGGCTGGCCGCGCTGCACAGCGTCGACCCGGGGCTGCGGGTGGACCTCGCCGCGCTGGCCGAGGAGCTCGACGCCGAGGCACTGCGCAACAGCGCCGGGCGCGAAGTGTTCACCAACCCGGCCAAGGCGCTGGTCGAGCGGATGGCGCGGCGCCGCGTCGTGCTGGCCGGCGACAGTGCCGCGACACTGGCGCTGGCCCGGCACGGATGCTCGGTGCTGCTGCGGATCGGGCACCAGGTGGTCGCGGCCACCTGGCTGGCCGATGCCTTGGTGGCATTGCGCACCGGCATGCCTGATGGGTTTCGAGACCCGGCCGACGCGCTGTTTCACGACGAGGAGATCGACGGACCGCTGGCCGAGCGGCTGCGGGTGGTGGCGTTGACGTTGGCGGGCGAACGGACGGTGGTCGAGGCCCGGGTGGCGCGGCACCGCGCCGACGTCGACATCGTCGGCGCCCTGGATGTGCCCGATATGCCGGATGCTATCGATGCTGCCGATCGCCCGTCGGTACCGGTCGACAGGCAGCGCGCCGAGCAGCAACTGGCTATATTGACTGTCCGGCTGGAGATGGCCGCGGTTTACCTGCGACTGGTGCGGGGATAACTGTTTAGGGATAGCTGGTTCAGGAACAGATATAGATATAAAAGTGGAACTGTTACGCGGAGCGATTCGTACGTACGCCTGGGGATCGCGTACGGCCATTGCCGAATTCACCGGGCGACCGGTTCCGGCGGCTCATCCCGAAGCCGAATTGTGGTTCGGCGCGCATCCGGGTGACCCGGCCTGGCTGGAGACCCAGGGCGGCGAAACCTCGCTGCTGGAAGCCCTGGTCGCCGACCCCGAGGGACAACTCGGTGCGGCCGCCCGTGCCCGATTCGGTGATGTGCTGCCGTTCTTGGTGAAGGTCCTGGCCGCCGACGAGCCGCTGTCGCTGCAGGCCCATCCCAGCGCCCAGCAGGCCGCCGAGGGCTACCTGCGCGAAGAGCGGCTGGGCATTCCGGTGTCTTCGCCGATGCGCAACTACCGCGACACCAGCCACAAACCCGAGCTGTTGGTCGCACTGCAGCCGTTCGAGGCGCTGGCCGGGTTTCGCCCGGCGGCGCGCACCATCGAGCTGCTACACGCACTGGCCGTGTCCGACCTGGACCCGTACATCGACCTGCTCAATGACCAATCCGACGCCGACGGTCTGCGCGCGCTGTTCACCACTTGGATCACCGCCCCCCAGCCCGACATCGATGTGCTGGTGCCCGCCGTGCTCGACGACGCGATCCACTATCTGAGTCGCGGTGCCAGGGAATTCGCGGCCGAAGCCAAAACGGTGCTGGAGCTGGGCGAACGCTATCCCGGAGATGCCGGCGTGCTGGCGGCATTGTTGCTCAACCGGATAACCCTCGCCCCGGGCCAAGCGATCTTCCTGCCGGCCGGCAATCTGCATACGTACCTGCGCGGCGTCGCGATCGAGGTCATGGCCAACTCCGACAACGTATTGCGCGGCGGGCTGACCCCCAAGCACGTCGACGTGCCCGAGCTGTTGCGGGTACTGGATTTCACGCCGACCACCGAGGAGCAGCTGCGGCCGCCGACCCACCCCGACGGGCTGGGGCTGGTCTACGACACCCCGACTGACGAGTTCGCGGTGTCGGTGCTGACGCTGGACGGCGACCACCTCGGTCACGAGGTCGACGCGCCGTCGCGCCATGACGGCCCGCAGATCCTGCTATGCACCGAGGGTCGGGCCACCGTGCACGGAAAGTCCGGGGCGCGGTCGCTCGACAGGGGCGCGGCGGCGTGGGTGGGGGCCGACGACGGGCCGATCCGACTGGTTGCCGACGAGCCCACCAAGCTTTTCCGGGCCACCGTCGGCCTGTGAGTGCGTCGAGGTGGCGATCGCAAGCGCGGCGAAGCCGGGCGCAGCGGGTCGCCACGCCAACCAGTAGTACCCGGGCAATCCTGGCCGCGCTGGCCGCCAACGCCGGCATCGCTGCCGCCAAATTCGTCGGCTTTCTGATCAGTGGCAGTTCGGCGATGCTGGCCGAGTCGGTGCATTCGGTGGCCGACACCTCCAACCAGGCGCTACTGCTATTCGGCCAGCGCGCGGCGCGCAAACAGGCCGACGCCCTGCACCCGTTCGGGTATGGCCGCAGCCGCTACTTCTGGTCGTTCGTCGTGGCGTTGGTGCTGTTCACCCTGGGCTCTGTGTTCGCACTCTACGAGGGTTATCGCAAGGTCGTCCATCGTGGCGACCTCAATTCACCGGTCGTGGCTCTGGTGATCCTGTTGGTAGCAATGGCATTGGAAGCCTTCAGCTTTCGCACGGCGGTAGTCGAGTCACGGCCGCTGAAGGGGAGCGGCAGTTGGTGGCGCTTCATCCGCAACTCCCGCAATCCCGAGCTGCCGGTGGTGCTGCTGGAAGACAGCGGAGCGATCGTCGGCCTGCTGTTCGCGCTCGCCGGGGTCGGCTTGACCGTCGCCACCGGCGATCCGGTGTGGGACGGCATCGGCACCCTCGGCATCGGTGTGCTGCTCGGGCTGATCGCGCTCATCCTGATGGTCGAGATGCACAGCCTGCTGATCGGCGAGGGCGCGACCATCGCGCAGGCCCAGGCCATTCGGTCGGCGTTGGAGGCGACCGAACATGTCGACCGCGTGATCCACCTGCGCACCCAATACCTGGGTCCTGACGAAATGTTGGTGGTGGCCAAGATCGCGGTGGGTCCGCACGTTGAGGTTGCCACCGTCGCGACCACCATCAACACCGCCGAGGCCAACATCCGCGCGGCGGTGCCGGCCGCGCGGATGATCTACCTCGAGCCCGATCTGGACCGGAAGGTTTCCAGGTAGCGGTTGTGTCGCAGTTGCCGGCGCTCGGCCAGCCACAGCCGCATGTTGTGCCGAATCGTGCGGCCAACGAGCGCCGGCGACGGGATCATGTACAGGCTGTCCAGCAGTGAGAACCGCCGCAAAAACCATTCGGCCAGAACGGGTTCGGTCTCCGCGGCGCCGAGGAATTGGTCGAACAGGCTGCCGACTGGCCGATACCACCACGGCATCGGCCCGTTCGCGTGATGGAAGGTGAAGTCGCCGATTGCGGTCATCATCCACACCGGGTAGGTGGTCTTGGCGGTCGCGCGGTTGACTTGCCGCGCCAGGTCGCCGCTTGGCGTTTGTAGCGCCCGCTGCAGATGCCCGGCCTGCAGGGACGTCATGGTCATACCCTGCCCAAACGTGGGATCGAAGCTGGCTACCGCGTCGCCCAACGGCACGATCCCCGCCGGGAAGCGATCCAGTTTGTCGTAGCGGCGCCACCTGCTGGCGGGGAAGCGGTGGAAGGCCGCTTCCCCGATCGGCTCGGCCTGCTCCAGCGCGGTGGCGAGATGGGCGGGCAGCAGCTTTTCTGCGAGAACGAGCATCTCTGAAAAGGTATGCGGCGGTTCGGCTTTGGCGACACCGAAGGTGGTGAGGATCCAGGTGCCGTCCTCATAGCCCAGCATGCCCAGCCCGAGTGGTTGCTGCCGGGACGCGCCGGCAACGACAACACGTTCCCGGATCAGGCCCTCAGGAATCCGAAACTGATGCGACGCGTAGCCGATGCCCACGTCGACAACGTCCTCGCGGGGCCGCTGATATCCCCACTGCTCCAGCCACACCGGCAACCGGGTGCCGCGACCGGCCGCGTCGACGACGAGATCAGCGCCAACGAACTCAGGCTCACTGCCGGAATCCAGCAGTACGCCGATCACCCGCTGCGCCCGGGAGTCGAACCGCGGTTCGACAACCGCGCGCCGCTGTATCTTCACGTTGCCGATGGCGCTGGCCCGGCGCCGGATTTGCCACTCCAGGTGCGGCCGGCTGGGTACATAGGCGGTGAACTCCTCGCGCAGGGTGTGCCCCACCCCGAGCAGGTGGCCGGCGGCGCCGAAGTAGATGCAGTCCGGCCGGTTCTCCAGCATGGGCACCCCGGCCGCCACCATGTCGTCGAGCAGCCCGGGGAACAGGTTGTCGAACTCCTGCGCGCCACGAGCCATCAAAAGGTGCAGGTGTCGGCCCTGGGGGACCGCCGTGCGATTGACGGGGAGGGTGGGCAGCTCGTCGCGGTCGAACACCGTCACCCGGTCGTAGAAATCCGAGAGCACCCGCGCCGCACACAGCCCGGCAATGCTGGCCCCGATGACGACGGCGTGTGTCCGGGTGGTTTCGACACGGCTGCGCATCCCCGCAGAGTAGTCGGTACCCGTCCCGGCGCAGCCCAGGCAGTTAAGTTTACAAATAAACATTATATGTCTAGACATAAGACGCAAAGCACGATATTGTCCAACCTCAACGTGCCCTGACTCACCAAGGAGATTGGCGATATGACCACCGCGCCCGACACGATCGTCTGGCAGGACAAGAAGCGTTACCTGTGGCTGCTCGGCCTGATCGCTCCGACGGCGCTGCTGCTGATCCTGCCGATCGTCTGGGCGATGAACCGGGCCGGCTGGCAGACCGCTTCGCAGGCGCTGTTCTGGATCGGGCCGATCCTGGTGTACGTCGTGCTGCCGCTGCTCGACCTGCGCTACGGGCCGGACGGGCAAAACCCGCCCGACGAGGTGATGGAGCGCCTGGAGAACGACAGGTACTACCGGTACTGCACCTACCTCTACCTCCCGTTCCAGTACCTGAGCGTGGTCCTGGGCGCGTACCTGTTCACCGCATCCGACGTGAGCTGGCTGGGCGTCGAGGGGTCACTCAGCTGGCCGGCGAAGATCGGCCTGGCGCTGTCGGTCGGTGTTCTGGGTGCCGTCGGTATGAACGCCGCGCACGAAATGGGGCACAAGAGGGATTCGCTGGAGCGCTGGTTGTCCAAGATCACCCTGGCACAGGTGTGCTACGGGCATTTCTACATCGAGCACAACCGCGGCCATCACGTGCGGGTGGCCACTCCGGAAGACCCGGCGTCAGCCCGCTTCGGCGAGACCTTCTGGGAGTACCTGCCGCGCAGCATCTGGGGCGGCCTTCGTTCCGCGTGGCAGCTGGAGGCAGCGCGGCTGCGCCGGCTCGACAAGAGTCCCTGGCATCTGTCCAACGACGTGCTCAACGCCTGGCTGATGTCGGTGGTGTTGTGGGGTGTGCTGATCGCGGTGTTCGGCCCGGCGCTGATCCCGTTGGCGGTCATCCAAGCGGTGTACGCCTTCACTCTGTTTGAGACTGTGAACTACCTCGAGCACTACGGGCTGCTGCGGCAAAAGACGTCGAACGGACGCTACGAGCGCTGCGCTCCCGAGCACAGCTGGAACTCCGACCATCTGGTTACCAACCTGTTCCTTTACCATCTGCAGCGCCACAGCGATCATCACGC
>NZ_JBOHHI010000222.1:0-17509 GCF_050700595.1 Mycobacterium sp. | reverse complement strand
ACCGCCATGCCACCACAGACCAAATCGAAAAATTCTCGCCTCACCGACCTGGGAATCCAGTCACCCCTTGCCACAGCAACCTCCACAAATCATCGGCACGTTGCAACGACCATATGAACACGCCCCGGCCAGTGCCCCGTGACCGCGCACGCTCGCGGCAGGTTCGCAAGTCACGCGTTGGCGCCGGACGGTCTCTGGATGCACCCGCCCTTGTGTGGCACTTGCGCCGGAGTCATACTGGGATGTATAACCCAGAAGGCTAATCGCAACCGCGATGGTCCGTCGATTCAGCGCGGTCTGCGAGCAGCAGCGGTTCACACATGAATCGCTCATCGGCTCAGGAGGAATCGCTCATGCCGGCTGTTCATCATCGCTACCTCACCATCGACGGTCACCGGCTGTTCTTTCGCGAGGCCGGCGATCCGGACGCACCCGCGCTGGTTCTCTTACACGGCTTTCCGACCAGCTCGTACATGTTCCGGGGCTTGGTTCCGGCGCTGGCCGGAGGCTATCACGTGATCGCGCCGGATCATCTGGGCTTCGGTCTGTCCGACGCCCCACCCGTCGAGCAGTTCGACTACACATTCGATGCTCTGACGGCGTTGACGCAGGGCTTGCTGCGCGCGTTGCGGATCGATCGGTACGCGATGTATGTGCAGGACTACGGTGCTCCCATCGGGTGGCGGTTGGCGCTCGGTGACTCGGCCGCGATCACGGCAATCATCAGCCAGAACGGCAACGCCTATGACGTGGGCTTCGTGGAGAGCTTCTGGAAAACCGTCAGGGCCTACCAGACCGAGCAGACCGCCGAGACCGAAGGTGCGGTACGACAATTTCTCACCTTGGACGCGACCCGTTGGCAATACGTCACCGGGGTGGCCGACGAGACGCTGGTCAACCCGGAATCCTGGTATCACGATTACGCGCTGATATCCCGGCCCGGCAACGACAGGGTGCAACTCAAACTGTTGCTCGACTACGCCAGCAATTCACCGCTGTACCCCCGGGTGCATGAATACTTCCGCGCCAGCAAGGTGCCGCTGCTGGCGGTGTGGGGTCGCGGCGACGAAATCTTCGGTCCGGCCGGTGCGCAAGCCTTTAGCGAAGACTTGCCCGATGCCGAGATCCATCTGCTCGACGGCGGGCATTTCCTACTGGAGTCGGCACTGGACGAGGTGACCCGGTTGATCGGTTCCTTCCTCGCCAAAGTGCACGCCAACGCCTGACGATCCTCGCCCAGACATATGGGTTGAATATCCCATAATCGGGAGCGGCCGCGCGTTAGCCTGAGGCCATGGTTCGCGCCGATCTGCAAGACGACCAGCGCCTGACCGCCAAGGGTCGTGCGACCCGCGATCGGATCGTGAAGGCGGCCGCCGGGATTATCCTCAGCGACGGTCTCTCGGCGTTGAACATGGACGCGCTGCGCAAGGCCGCTTCCGTGAGCGGCTCACAACTTGCCCACTATTTCACCGACAAGCAGGCGCTGATCCGCGCGGTCGTCGCGCGCCAGACCCATGTGGTGCTGGACTTTCACCGCCAACCCAGGCTTCGGGCGTTGGACACGTTCGACGACTTCGAGCGCTGGATCGATCTGAACATGCGTTACCTGCGACGCATCGGCTACTCCGGCACGCCCACCTATCACGCGCTTGCCGCGCAACTCGTGAAGTCCGACACCGCAACACGCGAGACGCTGGCGGCAGGCTACCGGCAGTGGATCGAGCTGCTGGAGCAGTCGATCCAGCAGATGAAAGATCACGGCGTGTTGGTCGCAGACGCCGACCCGCGAAAGCTGGCTTTGGTTATCGTCAGCGCTCACCAGGGCGGTGCGACCTTGACCTTCACCTATCGCGACGAATGGCCGCATGCCGACGCGGTGCGGTTCGCGGTCAACTACTTGCGCATGTTCGCCACCGACCCCGCCGAACGGGTCCCCCGAGCACCACGCCGTCCCCGCACTCGGCGCAACGCCGCCCGGCCGCCGTCGGCGGCAACAAAATCCATTGCCTGATCAGCGCCAAGGGGGCCCGTGTCCGACGACGCCACATCGCGGTTTACCCGCAAGGGACGTGCGACTCGGGCGCGTATCGTTGACGAGGCCGCCCGGCTCATCTTCGAGCGTGGCGTTGCCGGGACCAGCATTGACGAGGTGCGCAGTACGGCGGGCGTCAGCGGGTCGCAGATCTCGCACTACTTCCATGACAAACGGGATCTGACCCGCCAGGTCATCGCTGCGCGCCGCAACGATATGGAGGAGTTTCACACTCAGCGGCAGCTGGGCACCCTCGACAGTCTCGAGGCACTGCAAGCCTGGGCCAACGCGAACATCGCCGACGTCGACGACCTCTACCGTCGGGGTGGATGCGTCTACGGTTCGCTGGCAGGGGAGCTGATCGAAGCCGACGACGAAACCCACGACGATCTCGCTGCAGGTTACGACCGATGGCTTGAGTTGTTGCGCGCCGGGCTCACCGCAATGCGGGACCGTGGCGATCTGCGTCCCGAAGCCGACCCCCGACACCTCGCGGTCTCGCTGGTCGCCGCGCACCAAGGCAGTGCCCTACTCACATACGCCACCGATAACCCAGAACCGCTGTGCGCAGCACTCAATGCTGCTGTCGACTACGTACGTTCGTTCGCATCACCGACGCCCCGCAGATCCCGGGCGGGGTCTTCTCGGCACAAGCCCAGGCCTTGACTGACCGCTAGACCCGTCTCGTAGTAGATGATGGCACGATGATTGCCGCTCCATCGGTCCTTGTGTTCGACGTGAACGAGACGCTCATCGACATCAATTCCATCGCGCCCCTTCTCGAACGAATCTTCGGCGATTCACGGGCAATGCGTGAATGGTTCGGCCAGCTCGTCATGTACTCGATGACCGTAACGCTGTCGGGGCACTACATCGACTTCTTCACCCTGGGCCAGGGAGTATTGCAGATGCTCGCAAACATCCACGGCGTGGACATCACCGAGGACGACGTGCACAACGTGAAACGCGCCATGCTGACCATGCCGGCGCACTCCGACGTAGAAGATGGACTAACAGCATTACGAGACAATGGCTTCCGGCTGGCTACTCTGACGAATTCACCACCCAATCCCGATGGCCCGACGCCGCTGGAACACGCCGGGCTGGCCCACTTTTTCGAACGGCAGTTCAGCGTCGATGCGTGCCGCGCATTCAAACCCGCGGCGACGGTCTACCGATATGTGTGTGAGAAGCTCGCGGTGGCGCCGGCAGACTGCATGATGGTCGCCGCCCACGCGTGGGATACGGCAGGCGCGCAGTCTGCGGGATTCACCGGCGCTCTCATCACCCGGCCCGGCAACGCGCCGCTGCGATTGCAGGGCTTTCCACAACCGACCGTTATCGCAAATGATCTACGTGAGCTCGCACACCAACTTCGCGACTCGTCACGTTGAAGCGTGGGCTCAGGCAGCCAGCACGGAATCCAGCGCTGAGTAGAACAGGCCGAGCCCATCATCGGACGGTCCGGTCAGCGCTTCGATGGCATGCTCGGGATGTGGCATCAACCCGACGACGCGGCCGTTGGCCGAACTGATTCCGGCGATATTGCGCAACGAGCCGTTGACGTCGTCGTGGTAGCGGAATACCACTCGCCCTTCGCCTTCCAGCTTGTCGAGCACCTGCTCGGGGGCCACGTAACGGCCCTCACCGGACTTCAGCGGCACCAGTAGGTCTGCGTCCGGCTCGAACCGCGACGTCCATGCCGTCGCCGTGGACTCGACCCGCAGCCAGACGTCGCGGCAGACGAAATGCAAACCCGCGTTGCGGGTGAGCGCACCGGGCAACAACCCGGCCTCGCACAGCACCTGAAAGCCATTGCAAATCCCCAAAACCGGTAGACCACGGCCAGCAGCAGAAACGACTTCGCCCATCACCGGCGCGAACCGGGCGATCGCCCCGGCCCGCAGATAGTCGCCGTAGGAGAACCCGCCGGGAACCACCACCGCATCGACACCCTTGAGGTCCTCGTCGGCGTGCCACAGGTTGATCGCCTCGGCGCCGACGAATCGCGCGGCCCGGGCGGCGTCGACGTCATCGAGTGTCCCGGGAAAGGTGATGATGCCGATGCGGGCTGTCACTGCGCTTCCCGGCTTATCGTCCAGTCCTCGATCACCGTGTTGGCCAACAGTGACTCGGCTATCTCGGTAAGTGCGTTGTCGTCGATGCTGTCGTCCACTTGCAGCTCAAAGCGCTTGCCCTGCCGGACATCCGAGATGCCGGTGTGTCCCAGCCGTCCCAACGCGCCGACGATCGCCTGACCCTGCGGGTCGAGAATCTCGGCCTTGGGCATCACGTGCACGACCACCCGAGCCACCGGCGTTCCTCCTCACATCGATCGGCGCCAACTCTACCGGTCAACCGCCGGATCGCCTCACGGGCACGAACCGATGTAGGCGGTGCACAGCGGCGCGGTCATCGCGTCCAGAACCTGGTCGTCCAAGATCACCGGCCAGGACACCTGTGGCGGCGCCGACGACCAGAGCGTCAGCTCGCTGACGGTGCTGCTCTGCGGGTGCGCCACCAAGTAGGTGTGCATGATCACCGGCCCGCTGATGACCGCGGCCAGCCGGTTGAGTCCATCGACGGTGACCGACGGCGACTGCGCCGGGGCTCCCAGCTGACAACCACGCAGGGCAGCCGTGGCAGCGTTGAACACCGACGTCGCGTTCTGGCCGCCACGCGCGGTGTCGCCGCGCCAGTGCAGGACTTGGGCCTGCAACTGCCACTGCCCTTCCGGATTGCTCACAACCGCACGGGCGCCGACCGCGGAATCGCGGGTGTCCTGGGCGGACGGGGGAGTGGCGCACAGCTCCTCGAACCGGAACCGTGGCGCCCTCCCGGTTATCGGCACCGCCGCCGCGGCCAGGGACGGCCAACGATATGTCGAGTTGAGCGGTATTGCCTGCGAACCGATCCATGCTGTATCGGGGATCTGGTCGCAGACCGGGGGGCAGGCCTCCGGCTCTGCGTGCGCCACCACCCCCGGCACCGGGCCGGCAAGCACTCCACCCGCGAGCAGCATCGTCGCCAGAATCACCCGCACAACAAGTACCCCCTAGCGGGCACAATCGTAAACATGGAACTCACGCATTTCGGCCATTCCTGTCTACTTGCCGACTTCGGCCACACCAGTGTGCTGTTCGACCCGGGCAACTTCTCGCACGGCTTCGAGGGAATCACCGGGCTGTCCGCGATCGTAATCACCCATCAGCACCCCGATCACGTGGACCACACCCGATTGCCTGCACTCTGTGCGGACAACCCGGATGCCACGCTCTACGCCGACCAGCAAACCGCTGCGCAGTTAGGTGAGCCGTGCCAGGTGGTACATGTCGGCGACCAGTTGTCCGTCGGCGAACTCACCATCCGGGCGCTGGGCGGTCAGCATGCCGTCATCCACCCGGATATCCCGGTCATCGACAACCTCTCTTATCTGGTCGGCGACGCCGACCATCCGGCGCGCTTCATGCATCCAGGTGACGCGCTGTTTGTTCCCGACGAGCCGGTGGACGTCTTGGCGACTCCGGCGGCGGCGCCGTGGATGAAGATCTCCGAGGCGGTGGATTATCTGCGCGCGGTGGCGCCGGCCCGCGCGGTGCCCATCCATCAGGGCATCATCGCGCCCAACGCCCGCGGCATCTACCACGGCCGGCTCAGCGAAATGACCGACACGGACTTTCAGGTGCTGCCCGAGGAAAGCTCGGTCACCTTCTAAGGCCGAGCAGTCGCAGAATCGCACGATTTCGGGACGAAACGTGCGATTCTGCGTCTGCTCGCCGGGGCTAGGCGATGTCGCCGGCCGCGCCGCGACCGGCCGCCCGACCTGAGAAGATACATCCGCCCAGGAAGGTGCCCTCCAGCGCGCGGTAGCCGTGCACACCGCCGCCACCGAACCCAGCCACCTCGCCGGCCGCATACAACCCGTCCAACGGGGTGCCGTCCGCCGTGAGCACGCGTGAGTCGAGGTCGGTCTCCAACCCGCCCAACGTCTTTCGGGTCAAGATGTGCAATTTGACCGCGATCATCGGTCCGGCCTTCGGATCAGTCAAGCGGTGCGGCGCCACCACCCGACCCAACCGGTCGCCCAGATAGCTGCGCGCGTTGCGGATTGCGGTGATCTGGCTGTCCTTGCTGAACCGGTTGGCCACCTCGCGGTCACGCGCGGTGACCTCCTCGGCGACCGTCGCATAGTCCAGCGGCAACACATCGGGCAATTTGTTCATAGCAGACACCAAGTCGCGCAACGAGTTCGCGGTGACGAAGTCCACGCCCCGATCGACGAAGGCCTGCACGGGGCCGGGCGGGCCCGAACGGGCCCGCGATGACAACAGTTCACGCACGCTGCGCCCGGTCAGGTCCGGGTTCTGTTCCTGACCGGACAGCGCGAATTCCCTCGCGATGATCTTGGCGTTCAACACGAACCAGGTGTAGTCGTAGCCGGATTGGGCGATGTACTCCAGCGTGCCCAGGGTGTCGAAGCCCGGATACAGCGGCGCAGGCAGCCGCTTACCCTTGGCGTCCAGCCACAGCGACGAGGGCCCCGGAATGATCCGGATGCCATGTAGCGGCCAGATCGGGTCGTAGTCGGTGATGCCCTCGGTGTAATGCCACATCCGGTCGCGGTTGATGACTCGGCCACCGGCCTTTTCGACGATCCCGATCATCCGGCCGTCGACGTGGGCCGGTACTCCGCTGAGCAGTTGTTCGGGAACCCGGCCCATCCGCTTCGGCCAGTTCGCCCGCACCAGGTCGTGGTTACCGCCGATGCCGCCGCTGGTGACTATCACCGCGGGAGCTCGGAACTCGAACTGGGAAAGGACTTTCCGCGACGACGGCATCCCGCGCGGTTCGGCCGACGGCTCCAGGACACTGCCGCGCACTCCGGTCACCGCGTCATTCTCGACGATCAGTTCGTCGACCCGGTGGCGGTGGGCGAAACGGACCGTCGAGCGGTCGCGCAGCCGGCGGGCGAAAATCTCAACCAGGGCCGGCCCGGTCCCCCAGGTGATGTGGAAACGCGGCACCGAGTTGCCGTGGCCGCGGGCGTCGTAACCGCCGCGCTCGGCCCAACCGACCAGCGGGAAGATCTGCAGACCACGGGTCCGCAGCCAGCTGCGTTTCTCGCCCGCCGCGAAATCGACATAGGCGTGCGCCCATTGCTTCGGCCAGTAGTCCTCGGGCCGATCAAATGCTGCCGTGCCGAGCCAATCCTGCAGCGCGAGCTCGTGACTATCGCGGACACCGAGGCGGCGCTGCTCGGGGCTGTCGACGAAGAACAGCCCCCCGAACGACCAGAACGCCTGCCCGCCAAGGTTGGCGCTGTTCTCCTGGTCGAGAATCAGCACCCGCATGCCGCGGTCCACTACCTCGCAGGCGGCCACCAGGCCGGCCAGGCCCGCCCCGACAACGATGACGTCAGCGTCGCTCATGCCGCTAAACATTAGCGGTTAGGCTGCGTCGAGAACCTCCCGATTGGCCTGCCACTGATACACCGCCGGTTCGCAGCCGTGCATCGCCGCCAGATCCACAGCATCCAGCATCGCCTGCAGCGGACCGGACTTGCGCAATTGTCGGGCCGTCACCGCGACTCGCACGATGCCGTCGCCACGAGCGATACGTTGGGCCGACAACACCAGCATCCGGCACCACCACGGCTCGGTCAGGAAGCCTTCGCCGATGCCGAGCACACGGGCGCGTACGGTGGTTCGCCGGACCAGATCGGTGATTCCGTGCAGATCGGCGAGTAGGCGAAAGCCGTTGCGCGGCAGCACGCTAATCGCCCCAGGCGATACCGCCCACCCCGGCGCCGCGAACAGGCGGGTGCGCAGCCCGAGGTATTCGAGCACCCGGTCGGCAGCCATCAACCGAAGGTTCGCTTCGTGGGCCGGCAGCGTGGCGAATTCGCCGCGGCGCTTCTTGGTGGCCGCCTCGTCGTAGCCGTGCAGCACGATCGCGTCGCCACCGGCGCGGCGGGTAGCGAGCCACTCGACGGTTCGTGGATCACGGTCGAGCCGGTAGCCGCCCTTGAGCCGCGGGGCCACCAGCAACGACACCGGCACCGCGCGGGCGTCCATCTCCGCGCAGAACGCCTCGACGTCAGCCAACGTGCGCTCGCCGATCCCGGAGACCGAGACGATCAGCTTTCCAGACACGTCACCAGTCTGCCCAGCGCAGGTTTCTAAACGGTGAAATCCATGCAGCCGGTCGGCATCAATGCGGTCAAGACGATTGCCGCAAATTAGCTTGGTCACCTAGCTAGTCGTTACGCTGGTGCCCGTGGTGCCGCCCGCCGCCGACTATTCGGACAAGCTCGATGGACGCCTACTCCGGATAGCCGGCGTGTGCGTCCTGGCGGTCGTGATGGCGATCATGGACGGCACGGTTGTCGGCGTCGCGCAGCGCACCTTCATCGCCGAATTCGAGTCCACCCAGGCCATCGTCGCCTGGACGATGAGCGGCTACACGCTCGCGTTGGCCACGGTGATCCCGCTGGCCGGCTGGGTTGCCGACCGGTTCGGCACCAAGCGGCCGTTCATGGCGTCGGTGCTGGCGTTCACACTGGGTTCGCTGCTGTGCGCGATGGCCCCAAACATCAGCCTGCTGATCGCATTTCGGATGGTACAGGGCCTCGGCGGCGGCATGCTGATGCCGCTGGCCATTACCATCTTGACCCGCGAGGCAGGTCCGCAGCGGATCGGCCGCCTGATGGCAGTGCTGGGCATCCCGATGCTGCTCGGCCCGATCGGTGGACCGATCCTGGGCGGCTGGTTGATCGACACCTACAGCTGGGAGTGGATCTTCGGTATCAACGTGCCGATCGGCGTGACCGCGTTCATCCTGGCCGCAATCGTCTTCCCGCAAGACCGTCCGACACCGTCGGAAACGTTCGACGTCATCGGCATGCTGCTGCTGTCGCCCGGCCTGGCGGCTCTCCTGTACGGGGTGTCGTCCATCCCGGGCCGCGGCACGGTTGCCGACCCCCACGTGTTGATGCCGGCAGCCATCGGCCTGGTGCTGATCAGCGGGTTCGTGTTGCACGCGCTGTACCGAGCTGATCACCCGCTGATCGACCTGCGGCTGTTCAAGAATCGGGAGGTCACCGCCGCCAACGCGACGATGTTGCTTACCGGGGCAGCACTTTTTGGTGCAGGGCTGCTCATCCCGAGCTGCTTCCAGCAGCTGCTGCACCAGACATCGCTGCAATCCGGGGTGCACATGATCCCGGAGCGGTTCGGTGCGATGCTCACCATGCCGATTGCCGGCGTATTGCTGGACAGGCGTGGTCCGCACAAGATCGTGCTGTTCGGCATCACGCTGATCGGCGCGGGAATGGCAATCTTCGCCCATGGCGTTTCGACGCAGGCAAACTACCTGCCGGTCCTGCTCATGGGGCTGGCGACGATGGGCATGGGGTTGGGTTGTACGACGATGCCGCTGATGGCCGCCGCGGTGCAATCCCTGGCTCCGCATCAGATAGCGCGCGGTTCGGCGCTTGCCAACGTCAACCTCCAAGTCGCCGGGTCGATCAGCGCCGCATTGATGTCGGTAATCCTGACCAGCCAGTTCAATCACAGCAAAGACATTTCCGCTGCAGAGAAATTCGCGATTCTGCAACAGGAGGCAGCGCGACGCGGTGTGGTGCCCAACCCGTCGGCGATACCCCGTCGGGCCCTGGCACCCGACTTCATGACCAACGTGCTGCACGACTTGTCGCACGCCTACACCACGGTGTTCGTGGTGGCTGCGGTGCTGGCGGTGTTGGCGTATATCCCCGCGGTGTTTCTGCCCAAGAAGCCGGTTGCTTCGGTTTCGGACCAAGCACCAACCCTGATGCATTAGTGACCTAAAACAATCTGAGCAAAGTACCTCGGGGGGTCTACTTAACGTCAGTACGCTGGCCGGGTGGCGGAGGGTGCCGTCAAACCGCGACTCCCGGACGAGTGGGATCATCCGGACAAGCTCGACGCCGGCCTGCTGCGGATCACGGGGGTCTGCGTACTGGCCCGCATAATGGTGATCCTCGACATCACGATCGTTAGCGTGGCTCAGCGCACTTTCATCACCCAATTCGGTTCCACGCAGGCGGTTGTCGCCTGGACCATAACCGGCTATACCCTCGCGCTCGCCACGGTGATCCCAATGGCCGGCTGGGCAGCCGACCGGGTCGGCACTAAACGGCTGTTCCTCGGCTCGGTTCTGGCCTTCGCATGCGGCTCGCTGTTATGCGCAATGGCGCCGAATATCACCGCGCTCATCGCATTCCGGGTACTGGAGGGCCTCGGCGGCGGCATGTTGCTGCCACTGAAGTACACGATTTTGACCCGGGAGGCCGGACCCAGGCGGCTCGGCCGCCTGATGGCGGCGCTGGCCATCCCAACGCTGCTCGGCCCGGTCTGCGGTCCCGTCCTTGGCGGTTGGCTGATCGGCATGCTCGACTGGCAATGGATCTTCCTCATCAACGTGCCGACCGGCTTGATCGTGTTCGTCATCGCCGGCATCGTGCTCCCCAAGGACCAGCCGACAACCGTGGGCAGCTTCGATCTCGTCGGCATGCTGCTGTTGTCGCCCGGACTGGCCGCGTTCTTGTACGGGTTGTCGTCGGTTCCCGGTCGCGGCACCGTCGCCGATTTCCACGTGTGGATGCCGGCGACCGTCGGTCTGGGGTTGATCACCGGGTTCGTCTTCCACGCTCTGTACCGCGCGGATCATCCGCTGATCGACCTGCGGCTGTTCAAGATCCCCGTGGTCGCCCTGGCCGCTGCGGGGATGTTTTTCTATGACGCGGCGGTGCACGGTGCCGTGCTGCTGTTGCCCAGCTATCTCCAGCAGGTGCTGCACCAGACGCCGCTGCAATCAGGAGTGCACCTGATCCCGAAGGGACTCGGGGCCATGCTGACCGTACTGATCGCCGGAGCGATCACGGACAAACGTGGTCCTCGCAGGATCGTGTCGGCAGGTGTCGTTCTGATCGCGATGGGTATGAGCATCTTCACCTACGGTGTGTCGCAGCAGGCGCCGTACCGGCCGATATTGCTGGCGGGCCTGGCGATCATCGGCATGGGCATGGGCTGCATCATGGTGCCGCTGTCGACGGCGGCGATGCGGGTCCTGCGACCGGACCAGGTGGCCCGCGGTTCGACGCTGATCTCCGTCAACATGCAGGCCGCCGCATCGGTGGGTACTGCGCTGATGGCCGTGATTCTGACCAGCCAGTTCAACCGCAGCGAAAACGTCTCCGCCGCAAACAAACTGGCAATTCTGCGAGCGGACGACGCCAGGCGCGGTGTTCCGCTTGACTCGTCGGCGTTACCACGTCATGTTCTTGCGCCCGACTTCACGGGCAACGTGCTGCACGACCTTTCCCACGCCTACGCCGCGGTATTCGCGGTGGCGGTCGTGCTGGTCGCGTTGGCGTTCATCCCGGTGGCGTTTTTGCCGGAGAATCCGGTTGCCCCGGTCTTGCAGCAACCGCCATTGCCGGCTCGCGTATCAGCCCCCGAACAGCCTCTTCGCGATCCGTTCGGCCGTGCGCATCGGATCGGTCGCCTTCATCCGAGGGTTGACCGCGTCATTGAGCCACAACATCGAAAACCCGTGCGCCAGTGACCATGCCGCCAACTCCGCGGCGGCGGGGAAGGAGCTGGTCATGGCGCCCTTGATCACGCTGCTGCTGGGCAGCCTCGTCGCGCGGATCGTCGGGTGGCTCGGTGTCGCCTATGTCGACAGCTGGCCCAAGGCGGTCGCCGTCGGCTTGGCGGCAATGTTCGTGCTGACCGGCGTGGCGCATTTTGCACCCCCGCTGCGTGGCGCCCTGATCGCGATCGTGCCGCCGGCCCTGCCCGCGCCGGGTGCGCTGGTCAGCGTCACCGGCGTGCTGGAATTGCTGGGCGCCGCGGGCCTGCTGCTTCCCGCCACTCGAGTCGTCGCGGCGGTGTGTCTGCTGCTGCTGATGTTGGCGATGTTTCCGGCCAATGTCTACGCCGCCCGGATGCCAAATCCACCCAAGTCGATGACGACGCGGCTGCCCTTGCGTACCGCTGAGGAGATCGTCTACCTGGCCGCTGCGGTAGTGGTCGCGATCGGCGTCAGCTCCTGACGTGACGGGCGAAGTCGGCGAGGTGGGCGATGGCCTTGGATGCCTCGGGGAGGAACGCGAAAAGCGGAAAGACGTGAACGCTGTCTTGGTAAGTCTGAAGGTCGACGCGGACTGCTGCCGCACGTGCGGCATTCCCGAGTCGTTCCGCGTCACTGAGGAGTGCCTCGTTTTCGGCTACCTGGATCAGCAGAGGTGGGAAGTCACGCAGACCCCCGAAAAGCGGCGAGGCGAGCGGGTCGGCGGGAGGGCGGCCCTGCAGGTAGAGGCTCGCCACGTTGGTCAAGAATTCGCGGCTGCAGATGGGCTCGGTGTCGGCACGGGCGTCGATCGTGGCGCCGTGCAGCGTCAGATCTACCACGGGGCAGATGACGGCGACGCCGGCGGGTATCCGAAGCCCTCTTTCTTTGGCGAGGAGCACGGTCGCCAGGGCGAGGCCGCCGCCGGTCGATTCACCCGTGAGGATGATCTGCCCGGGGCGCACACCGTCATGCTCGAGCAGCCATTGGTACGCATGCAAACTGTCTTCGACGGCGGCCGGACAGGGGTGTTCGGGGGCCAGGCGGTAGTCGACGACGTCGACGATGCCGCCGGTGGCCCGGGCCAGACGGTAGGCCAGATCGGTCGAGTCTTCCGCCGTGCCGCAGACGTACCCGCCGCCGTGTAGATGAAGAATCCTCGTCGTCCGGGTCGTCGACGCGCGAGCGCATACCCGGACCAGTGGGATGCCGTCGGCATCTACCCGTTCGACGTGCGCGTCGACGGGTGGCGGAAAGTGCTGGCGAAGGAATTTATGGTAGGCCCCACGCAGACCACGGTGACCGCGCGCCGCTTCGTCGGAGGTGGCGAGTTCGTGCCACATTTTCCAGGCGCGCTGAGCTTCGGGACGCTCAAGGGTGCGCCAGGCTTCGCCGTAGCCGCGGTCGGCGAGCCGGTACGGATCATGTTCGTGGATCCAGCCGAAGAGCGCCCGCGACTGCGGGTCGATGTCCATCATGCTGTGCAGTTGCCGGTTGCGTAACCCGATCTCGGCCGGGTCTGACAGGTGCCACACGCGTTCTTGGTCCATCGAGGACCGCTGTACGGCCGAAGCGCGGGGAAACCGCTTGTCCTGGTAGTCCTTTAGGGTAGCGGGAACGTCGGCGGGATCGCTGCGGGCCAACAGCCGCGAGAGCACGGCCGCATCCTCGATGGCTTGGCAAGCGCCTTGGGCGAGGAACGGGTGCATGGGGTGGGCGGCGTCGCCGAGGATGGTGACGCGCCCGGCGCTCCATTGTGGCAGCGGGCGTCGAAAGTAGTAGCCGGTCACGAAGGGGTCTTGTATCTGTTCGATGACGCCGGCTACGCGTTCGGTGCAGCCCTCGAAGGAATCGCGGATCGCTTGCACGTCGCCTCTGACGGTCCAGGACTCGGCTTCGGCTTCCTCGGATGGCACGATGCCCACGAAGTTCAGCAGCCGCATGTGTCTCACCCAGTACAACACCACGCTGTGGTGCGGGCCCCACCACACGTGGCATTTGGGCTCGAGGTGGAGGTGATCGAGTTTGTCGTGGGGCACCAGCGCGCGCCAGGCGATGATCTTGGAGAACTCCGGCTCGTGGCGCCCCAGCATGCGGTCCCGGACGATGGAGTGGATGCCGTCGGCACCGATGAGGACCTCGCCTTGCGCGGTGCGTCCCGATTCAAAGAAGACAGTGACCCGATCAGCGCCCTCGTCGAAGCCCACGCAGCGCTCCCCCAGGTGCACGATGCCGTCGGGAAGCCGGCTGGCAAGGATGTCCAACAGGTCGGGGCGTTGGGCTTGGATAAACAGCGCACCGAGCCGGCTCAACTCGCTGCCGCCCAACGAGGTTTGGTGGAGCAGCTCATCTGTGCGGAGATCTCGAAACTCCACCGCTTCTGCGGCGACCCCGACCTCACGCAGCGCCTCGCCGACCCCGAGGTGCTCGAGGACCCGCACGGCGTTGGCGGAGATCTGCAGCCCCGCCCCGATCTCACCGAACTCCGCGGCCTGCTCGTAGAGTTCGACGTCGACACCGTCGCGCAGCAATGCCAGGGCTGTGGCGGTGCCCCCGATACCGCCGCCGATGACAATCGCTTTCACGGCCCTAAACTTCGCGATCGCGCGCTTCGGGTTCGAGGGCGTCAGCTTGCGTGCGGCTTACCTGCAAGTCATCCACCTCGCCGCTGCCGTAGTGGTCGCTGTCGGCGGCAGCTAGCAGCCACGCGTATTGGAAGGCGGTCTCCTTCCATTGCTCGTAACGGCCACTGATGCCGCCATGGCCGGCTGTCATCTCGGTTTTCAGCAGCACCGGCTTGCCGTCCGTTTTGGCGTGTCTAAGCGCTGCAACCCATTTGGCCGGTTCGACGTAGTACACCCGGGTGTCGTTCAGCGACGTCATCGCCAGAATCGCGGGATACTTTTTTGCCGCGACATTCTCGTACGGCGAATACGATTTCATGTAGAAGTAGACATCGCGGTCACGCAACGGATCGCCCCATTCGTCCCACTCGGTGACCGTCAGCGGCAGCGACGGATCCAGGATCGTGGTCAACGGGTCAACGAACGGCACCCGCGCCAGTATGCCCGCGAACAGTTCCGGAGCCAGGTTGGCCACCGCACCGACAAGCAGCCCGCCCGCACTGCCGCCCACAGCCACCAACTTATCCGGCTGAGTCAGGCCGGAATCCACCAAATACTGTGCAGCCGAGATGAAGTCGATGAAGCTGTTCTTCTTCTCCAGCAGCTTACCGTGCTCGTACCACAACCGGCCCATCTCACCACCGCCGCGAACGTGCGCGATCGCGAACACCATGCCGCGGTCCAGCAGCGACAGCCGTGCAATAGAGAATCGCGGGTCTTCGCACATCTCGTACGCGCCGTAGCCGTAAAGCAGTGTCGGCGCGGGGAACTCGATCCCCGCGCGGTGCACGATAGACACCGGGATCCGGGTGCCGTCGGCGCCGTACGCCCATTGGCGCCGTTCCACGTAGTCCTCGCGCCGGTAGCCGCCGAGCACTGGCTGCTCTCGCAGCAGGGTACGTTCGCCGGTGGCCAGGTCGACGTCGTAGATCTGTATCGGGGTAACGAATGATCCCGTGCCGATCCGCAGTTTAGGTGAGGCCCACGCGGGGTTGGCGCCCAGACCTACCGACATCAGCTCCGAGTCGAATGCGATCTCTTCGGGCTGTCCGTACTGGCCATCGTCACCGATGGGCCATAGCTGGATCCGCGGCAGCGCCTCGCGTCGATAGCTGACCACCAGATGACGCCCGAAGGCGTCCGCCGCGTCGAGCCGAACATCGTCACGATGGCCGATCAGCGTGTGCTGCGCCGCCGGATCGCTGACCGGCGCCTCGACCAACGTGAAGTTCACCGCACCGTCGTTGTGCAGAATCAGGAAACGATCCTGCCCGCCGACGACGGCATGCTCCACCGAGTATTCGACACCCTCGCGACGCGGCCACACCGTGGTGAACTCGGCGTGCGGGTCGGCGGCGTCGGCGTAGCGCAACTCGGAGGTGATGGCAGAGCCGGCGGCGATCAGCACGTATGCGTCGCTGCGGGTGCGTCCCACCGCGAGCCAAAACCGCTCGTCGGTTTCGTGATAGACCTTCTCCGCGGGCAAACCCGAGCCCAACCGGTGTCGCCAGACGGTATCGGGTCGCCAGGCTTCATCCAGGGTCACGTAGTAAACGGTGTGGTTGTCGGTCGCCCAGGTCGCTCCCGCACCAATACCGACGATCACGTCGGAATATTGATCTCCGGTGCGTAAGTCTCTGAACCGCAGGGTATACCGCTCGTCGCCGACCACGTCGATGGAATAGGCGAGGACATTGCCGTCGGGGCTGACGCTGGCTGCGCCCAGCGAGAAGAAATCATGGCCCTCGGCTTCCACATTCTCGTCGAGCAACACCTGTTGCCCGGGAATCTCGGTGTGCTCGTCGAAGACCGGCGGCTGCCAGTCATCGGGATCGCCGACTGGGCACCGGCATTGGACGCCGTATTGCTTGCCTTCAAAGCTGCGCGCGTAGTACCACCATTCACCGCGGCGGATTGGCACCGACAGGTCGGTCTCCTTGGTTCGCGCCTTGATCTCGTCGAAAATCTGTTGCCGCAACGGCTCCAGGTGCGCGATGGCCTGGTCAATGTAGTGGTTTTCCGCCTCCAGGTAGCCGATCACCTCGGGGTCAGACTTGTCGCGCAGCCACTCGTACGGATCGATGAACACGTCACCGTGGAACTCCCGTCGGCTGTCCACCCGCTTGGCGACCGGCGGCTTGGGTGCGTCGCCGGCGCGACTCATGTGCGCCGCTCCTCCTCATCGCTGCGCTCTGCATCGTCGCCGGCGCGGTTCATGCACCGGGTCCGATCCAGTCGTCGAAACGCAGCCCGGAAATCCGTTCGTAGGCATCGATGTAGCGGGCGCGAGTGGCGTCGATGATGTCGTCGGGCAGCGGTGGCGGAGGCTGCGAGCCGGAACGGTCCCAGCCCGACTCCGGGCCGGTGAGCCAGTTGCGAACGAACTGCTTGTCGAAACTGGTCTGCACCACCCCGGGCCGGTACTCGTCAGCCGGCCAGTACCGCGACGAGTCGGGGGTAAAGACCTCGTCGGCAAGCACCAGGTTGCCGTGGCTGTCGGTGCCAAACTCGAATTTGGTATCGGCGATGATGATTCCCTTCGTCAGGGCATGGTCTGCGGCCTGGACATAAGTTTGCAGCGTACGGTCGCGCAATTGGTTGGCCCGCACCGCACCCACCATCTCGATCACCCTGGCAAATGGGATGTTCTCATCGTGTTGTCCCAGTTCGGCTTTGGTTGCCGGAGTGAACAACGGCGTAGGGAATTTGCTGGCCTCGACCAGGCCCGGGGGCAACGGGATTCCGCAGAGTTTGCCGTTCTGCTGGTAGTCCAGCAGTCCTGAACCGGTCAGGTAGCCGCGGGCGACACACTCCACCGGCATCATCTCCAGCTCCCGCACCACCAGCGCGCGGCCGAGCACCTCGTCCGGAATGCGCGGGTCGTCCGGCGGGCCGGCCAGGTGGTTGGGGGCCTCGACGAAGTCGAAGAAGAACACGCTCATCGCGGTCAGAATGCGGCCCTTGTCGCCGATCGTGCTGTCGAGGACATAGTCGAACGCCGAAATCCGGTCGGTCGCGACGAACAACAGGTGCTGGTCGTCGATGCGGTACAGCTCGCGAACCTTGCCACTGGCCAGGTGTCGGTAGTCGGACAGCGCGGGACGCATCGCGTCAGCCTAGACGGTATGGGGGGCTGGGGCCTCGCTCACATGTGAACGTGGGTTGCGGTTAGGAATTCGGTCCTGGCCGTAGAGCCACAGATGTGGGAGGCCCCAGTGAAGGTTCAGCGTACGAGTGT
>NZ_JBOHHI010000221.1:0-11940 GCF_050700595.1 Mycobacterium sp. | reverse complement strand
GGCCCGACCGGAGCGCACAGGAAAAGCTGGGCAGACCAGCAGATACTTTATGCCCACACACCGACACGTACCATCACAACCGACCACTACAGCCGGACCTCAGCTCATCGGTGGATCGAGGCTTAGGACCATCGTGATGGTGACGAACGCCCCCTGACATCACACGTCGGTCTTCGTTAGCGTCGTGCACAGCGGCCGAAATGCCGTGGCAATTCGACGGTCTGGAGGAGCGGCCATGTCATCGCGCAACGGGCGGGCGGGAATTGTCGCCGCCATCGACGACTCGACGGCCGCTAAGGTCGCGGTGCAGTGGGCGACTCGCGAAGCGGAGTTGCGAAACATCTCACTGACGCTCGTGCATGCCGTCTCGCCGGAGGTCGCGACGTGGGTGGATGTGCAAGGGTTACCCCCCGGCCTGGCCCGGTGGCAGCAGGACCACGGTCACCGACTGCTCGATGACGCACTCAAGCTCGTTGAGCAGGCTTCTCGATCGGCAGGCCCCGCCGAGGTGCACACCGAACTGCTGCCGTCGGCAGCCGTTCCCACCCTGGTCGACCTTTCCAAAGACGCGGACCTGATCGTCGCGGGCGCCCGCGGAAGCCGTAAGTGGCCCGGCCGGCTTCTCGGTTCGGTTAGTTCCGGGCTGCTCCGGCACGCTCATTGCCCGGTTGCCATCGTCCACGACGAAGACCCCGAGATGCCGGATTCGGCCCAGGCGCCGGTACTGGTCGGAATCGACGGTTCGCAGGCATCCGAGCTGGCGACGGCGATCGCATTCGACGAGGCGTCGCGCCGCAACGTGGACCTGATCGCCCTGCACGCATGGAGCGATCTCCATGTATCCGAGTGGCCCGGAATCGATTGGCCGGCAACGCAACCAATGGCCGAGCAGGTGCTTGCCGAGCGCCTCGCGGGCTGGCAGGAACAGTATCCCGACGTGCAGGTACACCGCATCGTCCGCTGCGATCAGCCGGCGCGCCAACTCGTCGAACGCTCCGAGGAGTCCCAGTTGGTGGTGGTCGGCAGCCGCGGCCGCGGCGGGTTCGCCGGCATGCTGGTGGGTTCGGTCGGCGAAACAGTTGCTCAGTTGGCGCAGGTGCCGGTGATCGTGGCGCGCAGCGGGTGATCCAGCGGCTCGCCGAGGGTGAACCTGCCTACACTCCGTCGAGCTCGTCGAACACGGTCTGAGCGATCCGGAAGGCGCTGTTGGCAGCCGGCACGCCGCAGTAGATCGCAGTCTGCAACAACACTTCTTTGATCTCGTCGCGAGACAACCCGTTGCGCAGCGCGGCCCGAATGTGCGCCGCGAGTTCCACGTGGTGGCCGCGGGCGACCAACGCGGTCAACGTGATCATCGATCGGCTGCGACGGTCCAGTCCGGGCCGCGTCCAGATTGTGCCCCAGGCATATTCGGTGATGAAATCCTGAAAGTCGCGGGTGAAGTCGCTGACTAGGGCGTCCGCATGATCGACATAGGTCTCACCGAGCACCTCGCACCGCACAGCCACGCCGCGGTCATATCGGCTACTGCTCATCTCATCTCATCTCCACTTCCCCAACGTCGCAAGCACTGCGGCGATGCGGCCCGGCTGCTCGGCGGGTGCCAGATGTGCGGCATTGGCCACCTGGACGAATCGGCCACGGCGAACGTTGCTGGCGATGAACCGCACCGACTCGGGCGGGGTTGCGGTATCGTCCGCTCCGGCAACCGCGACGATCGGGGTATCGATCTCCCCGAGCCGGCCGCGGGTGTCGAAGGAGGCCAACGCCTCACAGGTGCGGGCATAGCCGTCGTCGTCCACCCCGCGTAACGCATCCAGCAGCGCCCGCGCGGACGCCGGGTCGCGCTCGAAAAACCCTGGGGCAAACCACCGCCGGACCGAGCCGGCGACCACTTCCCCGGTGCCCGCTGCCCTGACGATTTGCGCTCGCGACCGCCAGTCATCCGGGTCGCCGATCCGCGCCGCGGTGCAGATCAACGCCGCGGCCGTGATCCGCTCCGAATCCGCGAGCAGCAACTGCAGCCCGACCGCCCCGCCGACCGATACACCGGCATAGACGAACGGCCTTCCGCCCACGGCGCCATCCACCAGCCTGACGACCGCAGTGGCCAGATCCGCGACGGTGAAGGCGCCGCGCGGCGGCGGACTGGCTCCGTGCCCCGGCAGGTCCCAGCCGACGACGTGAAAACTGTGCGCCAGACGTTGTGCCGCAACGGACCATAACGAGTTGACCGATGTGCCCAGTGACGGACCGACGATCAGCGGCGGCAGGTTTGGGGATCCGCCCAGGTGGGATGCGCGGATCGCGGGGACGCTCACCGGTCATCCTCGAGAATACAGTGCGCGCGATCAAGGCTCGCGTCGATCAACGCATCGATAGCGCCGAAATAGGTTGACGACGGCGTCGTTTCGGCAAGCTCAGCGACGGCGCGTTGTTCGCCAAGTACATCGGCGGCATTGAGGTTAGCCGCCATCTGTTCGGGGTGCACCGCCAGCCCGGCGAGCAGTTCGCTGCACTGCGAGCCGGCGACAACAGCGCGGCGGGCCAGTGTGCGTAGGGTGTCCCATTCGGCATGCCAAGCGCCGGAAGGGCGTTCGTCGTGGGTCAGTGCGGCGGCGGTGTGCAGCGTCGCGGCCAGCGCGGGCGCGGCTATCGCGGCGCGCCGAATCAAGATGGAAAATACCGGGTTACGTTTGTGCGGCATGCTCGACGACCCGCCACGGTTGCCTGCGGCGGGCTCGCTCAGTTCGGCGATCTCGGGCCTTGCCAGGGTTACGACGTCCGACGCGATGTGGCCCCAGGCGTCCGTGCACCCGACGAGCGCGTCGGCGGCCGTTGTCAGCGGGGCCCGCGTGGTGTGCCAGGGCACTCGGATGTCCAAACCCAAAGTGGCCGCGGTGGCTTCCGCCAGCTGTATCGAAACCTGTGCGGGATTATCGTGGTTTTTACACAGTGTGGCCAATTCGGTTGTGGCGGCCAGTGTTCCGCCCGCACCGCCGATCTGTGCCGGACTCTTCAACGCGCTAAGTTGCCAAGCGGCATCGACGACTCCGTTCAGCCACGTCGCCGCTTTGGCCCCGAACGTGGTGGGCACCGCATGCTGGGTCAACGTGCGGGCCACCATCGGCGTATTCCGGTGCTTTGCCGCCAGAGCAGAAAGCGCCGAGATTTGCTCGGCCAGCTGGCTTTCCAGGTTGTCGATGACCTCTCGGGTGCTCAGCATGAGCGCCGTGTCGAGAACGTCCTGGCTGGTCAGTCCGCGGTGAATCCATCGGCCGACTGACGGATCGGCGCGCTCACGCAGCAGCGCAACCAACCCGATGACCGGGTTGCCGCCATCCTCCGCAGCGAGTGCAAGCATGTCGCTGTCCCGCGGTTCGGTCAGGCGCCGCAAGTCCGCGCCCGCCGCATCGGCCGGCGCCAGGCCGGCGCCGGCGAGCGCGTTCAGCCAGGCTGATTCCACGGCGACCATCGACTCCAACAAGGCCTGGTCGGTCATCAGGTCGCCGGCGCGCTGGTCGCCCGGCCACAGCAGATTGGTCATTCCCGATCACCGTAGTACGCGAGGAAAACCGTCTCGCGCTCGCCCTGCAGGTGGATGTCGAACCGGTACCCCGCAGACGCCCCGGTCTCGGTGACACACACCAACGTGCTTCGCTGCGCGACATCGAGCGTCGACAACAGCGGTTCGGCAGCCAGGTTTCCATCGGGCAGGTAGGCACGAGTGAACAAGCGGTCCAATAGTCCTCGGGCAAAGACGGTGATCGCGAAAAACGGGGCCCGCTCGGCCCCCGGCGGTCCGGGTCTCAGGGTGGTGAAGCCATAGTGGCCGGTGGCGTCGGTCGCGCATCTGCCCCACCCGCTGAACGCAGCACCGTCGCGCCGCAGCGAACCCGTCTGCTGGACGATCCCGCCATCCGGGCCCGGTTGCCAAAGTTCGACCAGCGCGTCCGGGACTCCGCCGCCGGCGCCATCGTACACGGTCCCGTACAACCGGACAGCACCGCCGTGTGCGTCGGTGACCAGCCGGCTGTCATCGAGATACGGCAGCGCGCAGTGGAAGAACGGCCCGACGGTTTGCGCGGGGGTACAGCGTAATTCATGCATAATTACTGCTGGCCAGCACGATGTCCCAGCGGTAGCCGGTCGCATACTCGGGCTGAGTGAGGTCGTGGTCGTAGGTGGCGAGAAGGCGTTGGCGCGCAACGGGGTCGACGATGGATTGGTAGATGGGGTCGAGTGCGAACAGTGGGTCACCCGGGAAGTACATCTGGGTGACGAGGCGCTGGGTGAATGCGCTTCCGAACACCGAAAAGTGAATGTGGGCCGGCCGCCAGGCATTTTGGTGATTGCGCCACGGGTACGGGCCCGGCTTGATGGTCACAAAGCGGTATGTCCCATCGGGCTCGGTCAGGCAACGTCCCACGCCGGTGAAGTTGGGGTCGATCGGCGCCGGGTGCTGGTCGCGGTGGTGGTTGTAGCGGCCGGCGGCGTTGGCTTGCCAGATCTCGACGAGCTGGCCGGGTACCGGCCGGCCCGCGGTGTCGAGCAACCGCCCGGTCACGACGATGCGCTCCCCGATCGGCTCGCCCGGATGGCCGACGGTGAGGTCGGCGTCAAGGGGGTCGACGTCTCGCTCACCGAAGCATGGCGCCGTGCGCTCGATGGCCTCCGGGTCGACGCGCACCAGGGCGGAACGCGGATGGCGCAGCGCGCTGCTGCGGTACGGCGGATAGTCGAGCCTTGGCTGCGACTCGTGTCCGCCGCGGTAGCCGGCTGCGATGCTCGCGATCTCGGCCGAGATCTCAGCTTGCGAAGCAAGGCGCTCCGGGGCCGCCGTCATGCGACCAGACGGTACCCGATTCCCCGGCGCCGCCTCGGCCATTCCACCGAGGCGCGGGCGCCGATCCAAGGTTGCGAGCGCCCGCGCCCCAGAAGATGTTTCAGCGTCATTGGCATGCCTGACCGCCACTGGCGGCCGAGTTGCCATTGACGCTTCCACCGGCCTGCGGCATTCTAGGTGACGGAATGTCTCTCTGCACAGCAGACAGCGAGCCCCTGTACCTCAGATAGGAGGACGCGTGACCGACCAACGCCTCGTCTTCGACAACGTTCGACGCGGGATGATTCCCGCGCACATCTACAACAGCAAAGAGATCTTCGAGCTGGAAAAGGAGCGGCTGTTCAGCCGCACCTGGCTGTTCGTCGCCCACGAATCGGAGATTCCGCAGAACGGCGACTACGTGGTACGGCGGGTGCTGAGCGATTCGTTCATCATCGCCCGTGATTCCGACGGCAAAATCCACGCGATGTTCAATATGTGCCTGCACCGCGGAATGCAGGTGTGCCGCGCCGAGATGGGCAACGCCTCCAACTTCCGCTGCCCGTACCACGGCTGGACGTACCGTAACGACGGGCGGCTCACCGGCCTTCCGTTCCACCGGGACGCCTACGGCGGCGACGACGGATTCGCCAAAAGTGGCCAAACTCTGCTGCCTGCACCCAATCTCGCGAGCTACAACGGCCTGATCTTCATCAGCATGGACCCGAATGCCGAGCCGCTGGACGACGTCCTGGGCGACTTCCGGTTTTATCTGGACTACTACACCAAACAGAGCCGACATGGCGTGGAGGTGCGCGGGCCACAGCGCTGGCGGATCAGCGCGAACTGGAAGATCGGCGCAGAGAACTTCGCCGGGGACATGTACCACACCCCGCAGACCCATACGTCGATCGTCGAAATCGGGCTGTTCCGTGAGCCCAGGGCCCAAAAACGTAAGGACGGGGCCACCTACTGGGCCGGTCCGGGGGGTGGAACCACCTACAAACTTCCGCCGGGCGGCTTCGACGAACGGATGCGCTATGTCGGCTACCCCGACGAGATGATCGACCGCGTCAAAGATGTCTGGTCACCACAACAACAACAAGTAATCGGCGAGGATGGGTTCATGATCTCTGCCGCCACCTGCTTCCCCAACCTGAGCTTCGTGCACAACTGGCCCAAGGTGGCGGACGGTGAAAATAGCGAAGAGGTGGTGCCTTTTATCTCCATCCGGCTCTGGCAACCGATCAGCGAGAACGAAACCGAGGTGTGCTCATGGTTCGCGGTGGACTCCGCGGCGCCGCCGGAGTACAAGAAGAAGTCCTATAAGGCATATCTGATGTGTTTCGGATCGACGGGCATGTTCGAACAGGACGACGTGGAGAACTGGGTGTCGTTGACCACTACCGCGGGCGGTTCGATGGCGCGCCGGCTGCTACTCAACAGCCGGATGGGTCTGCTCGCCGACGACCGTCCCGTCATCGACGCGTTGCCGGCCACGGCGTTTCACGGGCCGGGACGCGCCCAAGTCGGCTACAACGAGCACAACCAGCGCGAGTTACTCAAACGGTGGGCCAATTGCCTCGAAATCCCGGCTCCGACGGCGGCGTCGGCATGACCCGCACCGACGAGCTCGCCGGGGCAGTGGGAAACCCTCTGCCGTTCAGCGATACTCGGCACCTGCAAGCACATCAGTTCCTGGTCGACGAAGCCTATCTGCTCGACACGCAGGATTACCAGGCGTGGCTGGACACCCTTACCGACGACGTCCACTACCTCATGCCGGTGCGAGTCACCACCGCGCTGGGTGCCGGATTCGACACGTCGCCGGGGATGGCGCACTTCGACGAAGACAGGTACTCGCTGAGCCGACGGGTCGCCCGGTTCCGCACCGAGCATGCCTGGACCGAGGACCCGCCGTCGCGGCTGCGTCATCACATCAGCAATGTGCGTACGTTCGCAGGAGCCGACGACGCCCATCTACACGTCGAATCCGCTGAGCTGCTGTTCCGCAGCCGCGGCGACGTCAACGAGGCTGCGCTGCTTTCCTGCGGGCGCCACGACGTGTTGCGTCGCGAAGGTGACCAATTGAAACTCGCGCGCCGAACGATCATGGTCGACGAGTCAGTGTTGCGCATGCAGAACCTGGCGGTGTTCTTGTGAACGAAACTATAACCGTTGCAAATGAATTCACCGAGGTACAGGTGCGCCGCGTCGATACCCGCAATGGGTCGCGGCTGCTGATCACCGCCCCCAAATCCGGACGGTCGATCAGCCTGGATGCACTCGAGGTGGAGGCACTGACCTGGCAAACCCCCGACACGCTGGCGGCGATGGTCGGCAACATGGGACCACGACCGTGACCGGCTGGCTGGAGGGCAAGCGGGCGCTGGTGGTCGGCGCCGGATCCGGCATCGGCCGGGCTGTCGTGGATGCCTTCTGCGCTGAGGGGGCGAAAGTTGCGGTGCTGGAACGTGATCACCGCAAATGCGCCGCGTTGCGGATGAACTGCCCGAATGTTCCGGTGGTCGAAGGCGATGCGGTCACCCGCGACGCCAACGAGCTGGCCGTCGCGGCCGCAGTCGAGGCGTTCGGTGGCCTCGACACCCTGGTCAACTGTGTGGGAATCTTCGACTTCTACAAGGGCATCCTCGATGTCGCCGCCGACGACCTGCCCGCCGCGTTCGACGAGATGTTTCGGACCAACGTGCTCAGCCATCTGCAGTCGGTCAAAGCGGCCGTGCCGGCGCTGCAAGCCGAAACCGGATCGTCCATCGTGCTGGCCGAATCCGCGTCGTCGTTCTATCCCGGACGCGGCGGTGTGCTGTACGTGGCGTCGAAGTTCGCGGTGCGCGGTCTGGTCAGCACGCTCGCCCATGAACTGGCGCCGCGGATCCGGGTCAACGGCGTGGCGCCCGGCGGCACGCTGAGCACCGACCTGCGCGGGCCGGCCAGCCTCGGGCTCGGCGACGTTCGCCTCGACGACACACCCGGACGGGCGGGTGATCTCGCGGCGCGCACACCGCTGAACGTCGCGCTGTCCGGCGCAGACCATGCGTGGAGTTTCGTGTTCTTCGCCTCGGACCGCTCCCGTGGGATCACCGGCGAAACCGCGCACTCCGACGGTGGATTCGGGCTGGGAGTGGGCAAGTGAGCGATCAGCTCGATGAGCTGCGCGCCCTGGTCGCGTTGGCGTGCCGGGTGGCCGCAGCGCGGGGGCTGGCCGACGGCATGCTCGGGCACCTGAGCTTCCGCGTCGACGACGAACTCCTGCTCATCCGGTGCCGCAGCGACACCGACACCGGCGTGGCGTTCACCCGGCCGGACGACATCCGGCTGATCCGGTTGGACGGCAGCCCCGGCGCCGCGGGCGAACTCGATGGCTACCGGGTGCCCAACGAACTGCCGATCCACGTCGAAACACTGCTGGCCGACCCGCGACACCGGGCGGTCGCACATCTGCATCCGCCCGCCGTCGTCGCCGCCGATCTGGCCGGCATCACGATCCGACCGATCTACGGCGCCTACGACATTCCCGGTGCATGGCTCGCCCGCGCCGGGGTACCGGTCTACGAACGCGCGGTGCTGATCCGAAACGCCCGGTTGGGCAAGGAGATGGTGGCCGCGATGCGCGGCCTGCCGGTGGTGATCTGCCGTGGCCATGGGATCACCAGCGCCGCGTCCAGCGTGCAACAGGCGGTACTGCAGGCGATCAGCCTCGACGCGCTGGCCCGGATGGCGCTGCGGGTCCGTTCGGCGGGTGGCACGCTGCGCGAGATCGACGACCGGGATTGGGACGAACTCCCCGACTTGGGGCGCGGTTTCACGGTCGAGGCAGCGTGGCGGCACGAGGTGGCCCGCTGTCAACCCAACTGATCGCCAATTTCCTTGGCCGCCTCCAGAAGTGCGGCGGCCACCGAAGCATATTGCGACTTGGCGAGCCGGTGCTGCGGCGCCGCGGCGTTGAGCGCCAGCCGCAGTCCGGGCGCCCGGGCTGGTATCGGCACTGCCACCGAAGCGACGCCTTCCTCGCTCTCTTCGCGGTTGACCGCATAGCCCTGTTCACGAATGCGGGACAGCTCGGCTTCCAACGCGCTGCGGGTGCCGATCGACCGATCGGTGATGCGCTCCAGCGCCTCGTCGGGCAAAAGCTGGCGCAATTCCGGTTGCGGCAACTGGGCCAGCATCGCCTTGCCGGTCGAGGTGCAGTGCGCCGGCATGGTGTAGCCCAGCCGAGACGCCACCCGCACCGCGGTCGGGCCCTCGACCGCGGCGATGAAGCGAACAGCGGCGCCGTCGAGCATTCCGACATGAACGCTCTCGCGCAGGCGTTCGCTCAGCGTTCGCATGATCGGCGTGGCGGTTCTGGCGATATTCAGGCGACCGAAGACCGCAAACGCCACCCCGGTCAGCGCCGGACCCGGCAGGTAGGCCTTCGAGGCCGGGTCCTGCCGCACGAAACCGCGGTAGGCCAACATCGCCAGCAGCCGGTGTGCGGTCGACGACGCAACACCCAGGTACCGGGTCGCTTCACTCAGCCGGATTTCGGGCTGCTCCCCCAACAGCAGCAGCAGCTTCAGCGCCTTATCGACCGATTCGATCGGGTAATGGGGCGCCACCGGGTCGGTGGCCGCCCGCCGGCTTCTCTGCATAGCAGAAACGTTACCTGCGTGGCGGTCGCTACTATCGGTATACATGGGTACTGACCGAATCCGTATGCTGCTCGCGGATGTCGACGGCACGTTGGTGGATCAACAGAAGCAACTCACCGATGCGGCGGTGGACGCGGTGCGCAAGCTTCACGACGCCGAGGTGCTGTTCGCCGTCACCAGTGGCCGGCCGCCCAAGGGGATGGCGATGCTGATCGATCCGCTGGACCTGCAAACACCGCTCGCGGGGTTCAATGGCGGCATCTTCGTGCAACGGGACATGACGGTCATCGAGCAGAAAACCCTTCCGGCCGATCTCGTCGCACCCATCGCCGAGGTGATCAGCTCCTTCGACCTGGACGTGTGGATTTACCAGGGCGCCGACTGGTATGTCCCGGACCCGGACGGCCCGCACGTGGACCGGGAGTCACGAACCGTTCAATTCAAGCCGAAGGTCATGAAGGACGTGACCGATCACACCGAGTCGGTCGCCAAGATCGTCGGAGTAAGCGACGACCACGACGCCATCAAGGCCGCAACCAAAGCGGTCCAAGACCGGTTCGGGAACCACGTCGCCGCGTCGCCGTCGCAGCCGTATTACCTCGACGTCACCCACCCCGAGGCGAACAAGGGGTCGGTCGCCAAATACCTGGCGGCGCGCTACGAACTGCGGCCCGATCAGATCGCGACGATCGGTGACATGCCCAACGACATCATGATGTTCGAACACTCGCGCCTGACCATCGCCATGGGAAACGCCGACGAGAAGGTCAAAACGGCGGCTGCCGAGGTGACCGACGGCAACGACGACGACGGTTTCGCCAAGGCGGTCGAACGCTTCATTCTGCCGGAGGCTTAAAGCATCACCGTCGAAATCAGCGACAAGGCGATGCCGCAGATCGCCTACCGCCGTTACGTCGCGATCGGCGACAGCCAGACCGAGGGACTGTGGGACGGCGACGACGCCGAAGGGCTCATGGGGTTCGCCGACCGCCTGGCCGCCCGGCTCGACGCACTGTATCCGGGGCTGCAGTACGCCAACCTCGCCGTCCGCGGCAGACGGATCCGTGACATCGTGCAGGAACAGCTGCCCCGAGCATTGTCGATGCGACCGGACCTGATCACCGTGTGCGTGGGAATGAACGATGTCACCCGGCCGGGGCGCTCGTTCGACCAGGCGTTGATCGACCTCGAAGAGCTGTACCTGCGGCTCGCCGACTCGGGGGCGACCGTGGTGACAACGACTTTTCCCGACGTCGCCAAACTCGTGCCGGTCGGCCGCCTGCTCGCACGGCGGGTCACTCGCATCAACGACACGATCCGCACCGGCGCCGAACGGCACGGGTTCGGACTCGTCGACCTCTACACCGCACCCGCCATGCAAGACCTGGATACCTGGAGCCTCGACCGGATACACGCATCAACCAAGGGGCACATTCTGTTCGCGGCTGCAGCCGCGGAAGCACTCAATTTGCCGTCGAGCAACCATGATTGGGCACGGTCGAGTGGCGCCGTTACGCAACTCTCGCCGGCGGCGCGGGCTCGCGCCCAGTTGCGGTGGACGCAGAACCTGCTTCTCCCGTGGATCGTGCGACACCTGCGCGGGCGATCGTCGGGCGACGGGCGAGAAGCCAAACGTGCGCACCTGAAAAGCGTCGCGGTGCACCGGGTCGCCACCAATGGACCCGGTCGGGCATCCTTGTCGCATGAGCCATGAGATGGGGGCACCACCAGCTTGCGGGGGAGAGTGGCGCGGATGAGCGTAGACGTCCTGTTGCACTCGATCCCACCGCTGGCGGTGTACCTCATCGTCGGCGTGGTGGTCGGGGTTGAGAGCCTTGGGATCCCGCTCCCCGGTGAGATTGTGTTGGTCACCGCCGCGCTGTTGTCTTCCCGGCACGAGTTGGCGGTCAGCCCGTTGGGAGTCGGCGCTGCCGGGGTGATCGGCGCCGTGGTGGGCGACTCGATCGGCTACACCATCGGCCGCCGTCTGGGCATGCCGCTGTTCGACTGGCTGGGCCAGCGGTTCCCAAAGCACTTCGGTCCCGGACACGTTGTGCTTGCCGAGCGGATTTTCCTACGGTGGGGATCCCACGCGGTGTTCTTCGGCCGATTCATCGCGCTGCTGCGCATTTTCGCCGGACCGCTGGCCGGGGCGCTGAAGATGCGGTACGCCCGATTCCTGTCGGCCAATGTCTCGGGCGCCATTTGTTGGGCGGGCGGGACGACAGCTTTGATCTACTACGCCGGCATGGCGGCCGAGCGTTGGCTTGAACGCTTCTCCTGGATCGCTTTGGTGGTCGCCGTCGTGGGCGGAATCACCGCCGCGGTATTGCTCCGTAAACGCACTTCCCGGATGATCGCCGAGTTCGAGGCCCAGCACTATCGGGAGTCCGGCAGCACTACCGGCTGAGCCGCTGGACCTGGTCGAACACCTGCAGCAAAAGCTCGTTGACGGATTTGCCA
>NZ_JBOHHI010000220.1:0-30089 GCF_050700595.1 Mycobacterium sp. | reverse complement strand
CGGCGAGGTCGGCCGCCGCCTGGGCGCGGTGGCGCGCCACCACGGCCGCGCCCAGGTATGCACCGCCACCACTGATACCGAGCAGCACCACCACCATTGCGGCAGCGATCAGTGTGGCTGAGCCGCGCTCACCGCGTCGGCTCCACCGCTGAGACTCCGGTCGCCGCGATGGCCAGCGCGGGCAGCAGGTGCGACCGCGCGGTGACCGTTGCGATGACGAATTCGCCGTCCCGGTGCAGCCGCACCGCCGCGCCGGCGGGTGCGACGCGACGGGCAACATCGGCTGCCGAGCGTTCGTCGCCACGCGCGGCCAGCCGGGCGGCCTCGCGGGCGGCGTCCACGCAGCGCAGCTGCATCGACACCGCGGTGATCCCGGCCAGGCACAGCACCAGCACCGTGACCAGCGTGGCGATACCCAGCGCCGCCTCGACGGTGCTCGCGCCGGCGCTTGACCTGACAACGGTGCTCACACCTTGGTGTTGAGCGCCCGGCCGATGATGTTGGTTAACGCCGCGACGATGGAATCGCCGGTGACGACCGTGTACAGGATCGCGCCGAATGCCGCCGCCGCGACCGTGCCGATGGCGTACTCGACGGTCGACATACCCGACTCGTCGACGGCCAGCAGCGCCATTCGCGCCAGTAGTACTCGAAACATACTGCCTCCCTTCATCTTTTCCATTCGGCGTCACAGCAGACCCGACTGCAACAGGTCTCCGGCCAGGCCGACCACCACCGGGACGATGCCCAGGCAGACGAACGCCGGCAAGAAGCACAACCCCAGCGGTCCGGCGACCAGCACCCCGGCCCGCTCGGCGGCCGCGGCCGCGGTGTGGGCAACGTCCTGACGGCACTGCGCGGCAAGCCCGGCCACACCGTCGGCCAGCGCCGCACCCGAGGCCGCCGATCGTCGAGCCAGCCGCAGCAGCGCATCGGTCTGCGGGTCAAGGACCCCGACCGGCAGATCCGGCGGCACCGACCAGGCGACGGCCGGATCGGCGCCCAGGGCAAGCAGATCGGCGGCGCGGCGCAAAACCCGGGCCAGCGTGCGCGGAGCGGACGGAGCGGTCGCGGCCGCAGCGGTCGACACCGCCATCCCCGCGGCCAGGCATACCGCCAGCACATCCAGGCTCGATGCGACCGCCAGCGGGTCCTGGTCCCGCGTCGATCGGCGCGGCGTGCGGCGCGGGCGGGCCACCAACCCGGCGCGGGCACGTACGAGCGACGGCCCCGCACCACTCAGCAGTGCTGCGGCCAACAGCACCGCCGCGGTCACGGCGTCACTCGATCGGTGATGTGGTCCGACCACAGCAGGCCGCCGCACAGCAGCGTCACCCCGGCCACCAATAGCCAGCCACCGGCGTGGCCGGCCAGCAGGAACGCTATGGGCCGTGCTCCGATCAGCTGGCCCAACAACACCAGCAGCACCGGCAGGCTCGCCAGGATGGTCGCGGTGGCACGGGCGCCGGCCATCGCCGACGTCACATGCGCGGAAAACCGTTGCCGCTCAGCGATATCGCGCCCCGCTGCTCGCATCAGGGTGGACATCGCCAACCCGTGGTCGCAAGCCAGCTGCCAACACACCGCCAGCCGGTGCCACTGCGCGGGCAGCGCCGACATCTCGGCGACGCTGCGCAGACCGGCGGCCACGTCGGCACCGAGGCGGGCACGCGCCGCCACCGCGCGGCAAGAATCCGCGACCGTTCCGCCCGACTCGTCGGCCGCGACACCGAACGCGCACACCGGGTGCGCCCCGGCCAGAAGTTCACTCACCAGGATGCCAACGGCGGCTTCCAGCGCCCGACCCTCGTTTTCGGCGCGGCGACGGCGACGGCGACGCCGGTAGCGCAGCGCCAGAGTTGCACACAACACCGCGGCTGCCAGGATTGTCGCCGGCGGCAGCACCACAGTGACCACAAAGCCGGCCACCGTCGCGCAGACAACCGCCCATCCGCCGGTCGGGCGTGGAATCCGCGGCCCGGCGGCGCCCGGCGACACCAGCCTTCGCCGCGGCGACGACGGCAACACCACCAGCGCCAGCGACAACCCCAGCGCGGCGACCACCGGGCCGGTCACGACGCTGCCCGGTTGGGTAGCAGCCGGCGCAACGCCGCGGCGTGGTCGGTCAGCCCGCGACCGGCGTGCCACACCGTGAGCGCGCCAACCCGCCCGTCGGTGGCGCGCAGCACGGCGATTTCACTGAGCCGACGCCGACCGGCGCGATCCCGCGCCACATGCACCAGCACCTGGACCGCCGCGGCGAGCTGACTGTGCAGTGCGCTGCGATCCAGACCGCCGAGCGCGCCCAATGCTTCCAACCGGGCCGGTATCTCGGCCGGATTGTTAGCGTGCACGGTGCCGGCGCCGCCGTCATGGCCGGTATTGAGCGCCGCCAGCAAATCGACCACTTCGGCGCCGCGGACCTCGCCAACCACGATGCGGTCCGGTCGCATCCGCAGCGCCTGCCGAACGAGTTGGCGCACCGTCACCTCGCCGACGCCCTCGACGTTGGCGCACCGCGCGACCAGCTTGACCAGGTGCGGATGCGCCGGTGCCAATTCGGCGGCGTCCTCGACGCACACAATCCGCTCGTCGGGCGACACCGCGCCCAGCATCGCCGCCAACAATGTGGTTTTGCCGGCCCCGGTGCCACCGGAGACCAGGAACGCCAGCCGGGCGGCGATGATGTCGGCGAGCAGGGCGGCGGCCACCGGCGCGATGGCGCCCGTCGCGGTCAGTGCCGCCAGATCCTGGGTAGCCGGTCGCAACACCCGCAACGACAGGCAGGTGCCCCCAACCGCAACCGGCGGCAACACCGCATGCAACCGCACCGCGAAACCCCCGGCACCCACACCGGTCAACTGCCCGTCCACCCACGGTTGTGCGTCGTCGAGACGGCGACCGGCGGCCAGCGCCAACCGCTGCGCCAAGCGCCGCACGGCCAGCTCGTCGGCGAACCGGACAGCGGTGCGCCGCAACCCGTGCCCGTCGTCGACCCAGACCGCGTCCGGGGCGCTGACCAGAACGTCTGTGGTGCCCTCAGCGCACAGCAGCGGCTCGAGAATGCCGGCGCCGGTGAATTCGGTCTGCAGTACCCGCAGGCTGCTCAGCACCTCGGTGTCGCCGAGCACACCGCCGGATTCAGCCCGGATCGCGTCGGCCACCACGGTGGGCCGCAGCGGGCCGGATTCTGCGGCCAGCCGCTCGCGAACCCGATCGATCAACGAACCGGTCACGCGGGGTTGCTTTCGGATCGGCCTGCGCAGAGCACGGCAAGCACCTGGTGGGCGGCGGCGGCCAGCGCGGATCGCCGGCGCAATCGCAGACCGCCGTGTTCAAGTTGGTCGACCAACCGCGGCTCCGGCTTCATCGACGCCAGCAGTGGCACGCCGGCGACGGCGGCAACCTCGGCTGCCCGTAATCCGCCCGGTGACGGACCGCGCACCACCAGGCCGATATTCGGGTTGATGCCGGCCAGCACAGCGACGATCGTCGCGGTGGCAGCACATGCCCGCACATCGGTTTGGCCGACAACCACCACGAGATCGGCGGTGTCCAGCGCGATGTGGGCCGCGTCGGTCAACCGCCGCGGAAGATCGCACACCACGGTCGCCCCGCCGCGGCGGCCGGCGTCGACGACGGCGTCCACTGTCGCTGCCTCCACCTCGTGTTCGCACCGGGTGCCGGAGAGCAGACTGACCCCGCGATGTATCGGCAACGCCTCGCGCACCGCGGACCAGTTGACCCTGCCCCCCTGGACCGCCAGATCGGGCCAGCGCAGGCCGGGGGCGGTTTCACAGCCGACCAGCAGATCGATGCCACCGCCCCAGGGATCAAGGTCGACCAACAGCGGCTCGGCGGCGACCTGCGCCAACGCGGTCGCAAACAGCGAGGCGCCCGCTCCACCGCGCCCGCCGATCACCGCGACCACGTCACCGCGGGCCGCCTCGCCGCGCACGGATTCACCGGCCTCGGCGAGTTCGCGCACCAACTCGCGTTCCTGCGCCGGTAGCGCCAGGACGTGCCGGGCGCCTACCCCGACGGCGGCCGCCCAGGTCGCCGGCGCCGGTTCGGTGCTGACCAGCACGCTGACGTGGGCCCGCCGCGGCAGTGCACTGTGCGCACAACGCGCCGCCGCTGCCGCGTCGAGCAATACCGCCGTTGCCGCTGACCAGGTTTTGCGATTGACCGGCGAGCCGCCGCCGGCATACACCACCCGCACGCCGACCGCCGCCGCAACGCGGTCCACCTCGTCGCGCAGGGTGGGTTCGGCCAGTACCGCCAACACACCGGTGGTGCCCGTTCTGGTGGTCACCCGCTCACCGTGCCGAGTCCCGCAACCGGGGCGCCAGTGCCGAACCGGCAGGCGTGCACGATCTGTGGACAATGCCCGATCTGTGCACAAATTGATCGGGGTCGGGCCCGCCGGGTCGGGCGCGCACCGATGGCGACTTTGCAACCTGTTACAGGCAACGAATTGACCCCGAAAAGGGACGACCCCCGCCAGGGGGGGAGGAGGCGAGGGTCGTCGTGTATCAGCCCCGGGGGGTCGGGCTGATACACCTCGGCTCAGAGCCGAGTTGTCGTTACTATACACACGACAACTCACGTCCACGCAAGTATTGCGTCAAGAGAACGCATGATGTCCAACTCGATGTTGGCCGCACCGTCGCACGGCACCAAAACACGGCTGACCGGCTGCTTTGCGGCCGGGTCTCGCGACCCGTCCCGACGCGGCCCTATGCTGAATCGGTGAGCGTCTCGGACTCGGCCGTTGATCAGCAAACATCACCGCAAGCACCGGCCGGCACCGGCCGACACCCTCGGACCGCTGCCTTTTTCGACCTCGACAAGACGATCATCGCCAAATCCAGCACGCTGGCGTTCAGCAAACCGTTTTTCAATCAGGGACTGATCAACCGGCGTGCGGTACTGAAATCCAGCTACGCCCAGTTCCTGTTCTTGTTGTCCGGCGCCGACCACGATCAGATGGACCGGATGCGCATCCACCTGACCAATATGTGTACGGGCTGGGATGTGCAACAGATCAGATCGATCGTCAACGAGACCCTGCACGACATCGTCACCCCACTGGTGTTCGCTGAGGCCGCTGACCTGATCGCCGGGCACAAGTTGTGCGGCCGCGATGTCGTGGTCGTGTCGGCATCCGGCGAGGAGCTGGTGGCGCCGATAGCCCGTGCACTCGGCGCTACCCACGCGATGGCGACCCGCATGGTCGTCGAGGACGGCCACTACACCGGCGAGATCGCGTTCTATTGCTACGGCGAAGGCAAGGTGCAGGCCATCCGGGAGTTGGCTGCCCGCGAGGGCTACTCGCTCGAGCACTGTTACGGCTACTCGGACTCGATTACCGACCTACCGATGCTGGAAACCGTCGGGCACCCGAGCGTGGTCAATCCAGACCGCGCGCTGCGCAAGGAAGCAACTGCGCACGGCTGGCCGGTGCTCAGTTTCTCCCGCCCGGTATCACTGCGCGACCGCATCCCGGCTCCGTCGGGGGCCGCGCTTGCCACGACGGCCGCGGTCGGGGTCAGCGCACTGGCTGCCGGGGCGGTCACCTTTTCGCTGCTACGCCGCTTCGCGCCCTAGTTGCGAGGCCAGCAAACGAGTCCTCGTCGCAGATGTGAGGGTCGTTGGATAGTTTTTTAGTTTTAACACATCCGGCCCTTGATGTGATGGGGACCACGTAGTACAAAGGATTCACGGATGCCCGGCGAGGCCAAGATCGATCCGGAAGAGAAGGGTCGTTCTCCCGACCCCGGGCAGCCCAGCACGGATCCCGGCACCCACGCGGAGCCACAGCCGCGAATATGGCAGAAGTGTTGCGGACCTGCGTAATTACGATGAGTGAACGGTTTCGACGACCCTTTGGGTGGAGTTGCATCCGATCGCATCGCAAGATCGCCGAGGCCACCCACGCAACCCCACAGTTGCACGCCTGGTAACCGAGTTCCGTGCTAGCGGGCGGCGAGCCGAATCAAGACGGATCGTCGCCCGCTTCGCCTGTTTGAAGCACCGGAAACGGCTCGTTGCGATGCGACGTCGGCAACCTTATCGGCCCAGTGACTCGGCGATCGCCAGCGCGTCGCGGGCGCCGTCCTGCAAAGCCCGGCAGCACAACTTCAGCCAGGCCGCCATGCCGTTTAGGTTGCCGGCAGCGAAGCCGTGGGCGGCGTCACGGTAGTCAGCGGTGCGCCGCATCCAACTCACCTCCGGTACGCCCAGCCCGTGCGGATCCAGCCCGCCGGCGATGGTCACCAGCCGGGACACCGCACGTGCCACCACGCCGTTCGCGCTGTCGAACGGCGCCAGGGTCAGCAGCTCGCCGTGTGCGACCGCGGCGACCACCGGCACCGGCACCCGGGTGCCGCCGCTCACCATGTCCGCGAGCAGCTCGAGCCGGGGCGCGACCTCGGGGTCGGCCCGTGGCCGGCCCAACCGCTCCTCGTCGACCCGGTCCGCGGCGGCCAGCATGTGCAGCCGCGCCAGCGCCTGCAACGGTGCCCGCTGCCACACCGCGACCAGATTGGTCTCGCCGCCTTCCATTGCCTGCGCCACCCGCAGCGCACCGGCGAAGATGGGATCGCCGGTCGTGGATTCATCGAGCTGCACGGGTCCGCCGTCGAGCATCGATGACGCCCGGGCCGCCCGCAGCGCCGCCTCCGCGGCGGTCACCGGCCAGCCCCGCAGGTTGGCGCGATGCCGGTGCGCGCGTCCCAGCGCGTCACGCGCCTGGTCGGCGGCCGCCGCGACGCCGGGCAGCTGCATCAGCGGAGCCAGCGGGTCAACGGTCACGAGCTGTGACGATAACCGCCGGGACTATGGCGGCGACCCGTCCCCCTCGCCGCTCCGCGGCTGGGGGTGCCCCCAGCGCCCGGCTTCGCCGCGCTTGCGATCGCCGCTGGGTCTATGGCGGCGACCCGCTGCGCCCGGCTTCGCCGCGCTTGCGATCGCCGCTGGGAATCGCCGCCAGCAGCTCGCGGGTGTAGTCGTGACGCGGCCGAGTGAAGACCTGCTCGGTAGGGGCGTGTTCGACCACCCGACCGGCGCGCATCACCAGGACCTCGTCGGCGATCTGCCGGATCACCGCCAGGTCGTGGCTGATGAACAGGTAGGTCAGGCCGAGCGCGGCTTGCAGGTCGGTGAGCAGATCCAGAATCTGCGCCTGCACCACCACGTCGAGCGCGGAGACGGCCTCGTCGCAGACCAGCACCTCCGGCCGCAGCGCCAGCGCGCGGGCGATCGCGACTCGCTGGCGTTGGCCGCCCGACAGTTCCCGCGGGCGCCGGCCCAATACCGACGACGGTAGCGCCACCTGGTCCGCCAGCTCACGCACCGCCCGGTGGCGTTGCCGCCGGTCGCCGATCCGGTGGATGCGCAGCGGTTCCTCGATGGCGCGGAACACCGAGTACATGGGATCCAAGCTGCTGTACGGGTTCTGGAAGACCGGCTGCACTTGCCGGCGAAACGCCAGCGTCGCGCGTCGGTCCAGCGAGTCGATGTCATGCCCGCCGAAAACCACCGTGCCCTTGGACGGCGGCAGCAGACCGAGCACCATGCGCGCCAACGTGGATTTCCCCGAACCGGACTCTCCCGCGATGGCCAGCGTGGTCGCTCGGCGCAGCCGAAACGACACTCCGTCGACGGCGTGGAATTCCGCCTTCCGCCACGGGGCGCCGCGGGATCGCCGATAGACCTTGGTAAGCCCGGTGGCGACGACGACGTCGTCCGGCTGCTGCGCCACTCGCCGGCGAGTGCCGGCCCGCCGCATCGACGGCGCGGCGGCCACCAGCAACCGGGTGTAGTCGTGTTGCGGGTTTTCCAGAACCTGCTGGGCCGCACCGGTTTCCACGACGACACCGCGTTGCATAACGACCAGCTGTTCGGCGCGTTCGGCGGCCAGCCCAAGATCGTGGGTGATCAGCAGCACGGCGGTGCCCAGTTCGCCGGTGAGATGCTGCAGGTGGTCGAGCACCCGCCGCTGCACGGTGACGTCCAGCGCCGAGGTCGGCTCGTCGGCGATCAGCAGCCGTGGCCGGCCCGCCAAGCCGATCGCGATCAATGCACGCTGGCACATGCCGCCGGAAAGCTGGTGTGGATAACGTCGGGCTTGGCCTGACGGATCAGACATCCCCGCCTCGGCTAACAGTTGCACGGCCTGCTTATCGCTGATGTTGTTGGCGCGCAACGTCTCCCGAACTTGGAAGCCCACTCTCCACACCGGGTTCAGGTTGGTCATCGGGTCCTGGGGTACGTAACCGATGCCGGTGCCACGGATCGTGCGCCAGCGCCGCCGGTCGGCGGTGGTGAGCTCGACGCCGTCGAACACGATGCGGCCCGCACAGATTCGCCCACCCGGTGGCAGCAGCCCGAGAATCGCTGCGGCGGTGGTTGATTTCCCCGAACCCGACTCGCCGACGACGGCGACGGTCTGGCCACGGTGTACCGTCAGATCCACTCCCCCGAGCGCGGCAGTCGCCGCGCCGAACCTGACCTCCAGCCTCTCGACGCGCAACAGCGGTGACTCTCCGACTGTCATGCCGATGACGCCGGGTCAAGGGCGTCGCGCAAAGCGTCACCCATCATCATGAACGCCAGCACCGTGATCGCCAGTGCACCGGCCGGATAGAACAGGATCGGTGAGCCGGCCCGTAGCCGGATCTGGTCCACACTGATATCCCCGCCCCAGGACACCACCGACGGCGGCAGGCCAACCCCCAAGTAGGACAGCGTGGCCTCGGTGACGATGAACAAGCCCAGCGCGATGGTGGCGACCGCGATCACCGGTCCGACTGCATTGGGCAGTGCGTGGTGTGCCAGCACACCGAACCGGCTGCGCCCCAATGCCTTCGCAGCCAACACGTAGTCGCTGCCCCGCACCGCGATTACCGCGCCGCGGGCGATCCGGGCCACTTGCGGCCAGCCGAACAACGCCAGGATCGCCATCACCGTCCACACCGTGCGGTGATGCATGACCTGCATCAGCACAATCGCCGCCAGCAGCAACGGGATTCCGAAGAAGACATCGGCGATACGAGAGACCACCGCGTCCATCCAGCCGCCGTAAAAGCCGGCCAGCGCACCCAGCGCCCCGCCCACCACGAACACTGCAAGCGTGGCGCCCAGGCCGACGCTGATCGAGGCTCGCGCGCCGTAGATGGTGCGCGCGTAGATGTCGTGGCCCTGCAGGTCGGTACCGAACCAATGCCTCGCCGACGGGGCGAGCATGCTCTGGTTCGGATCGGCATAGCCGGGATCGGCCCCGGTGAACACCGCCGGAAACCCGGCGACGATCAGGATCAACACGATCAGCGCCGCCGCGACGAGGAACTTCGGGCGATGCAGCAGTGTCCGCCATATTTCACGCCAAAAGCCGTTGTGGCCAAAGGCTTCAGACATAGCGGATTCGGGGATCCAGCGCCGCGTACAGCAGATCCACCAGCAAGTTGGTGACCAGGTAGACGACGACCAACACGGTCACAATCGACACCACGGTGGGCGCCTCCTGGCGGGTGACCGCCTGATACAGCACGCCGCCGACACCATGGATGTTGAAGATCCCTTCGGTGACGATCGCACCGCCCATCAATGCGCCGAGATCTGCGCCGAGGAAAGTCACCACCGGGATCAGCGAGTTGCGCAGAATATGCACCGTGACTACTCGTGGCCGGGATAGTCCCTTGGCGGTAGCGGTGCGCACATAGTCGGCGTGCGCGTTGTCGGCCACCGCCGAGCGGGTCAGCCGTACCACGTAGGCGAACGACACCGAGCCCAGCACGATGCCGGGCAACATCAACCGGCCGATCGTCGCCCGATCGCCGACGGTGACCGGCGCGAGGCCCAGTCGGACCCCGAACACGAACTGCGCCAGGAACCCCAGCACGAAAATCGGGATCGCGATGATGGCCAGGCTGGCAATCAGCACCCCGGCATCGAAGATGCCGCCCTGACGCAATCCGGCGATGACGCCAAACCCGACGCCCAGCACCGCCTCCACCGCCAACGCGACCAACGCCAACCTGATTGTCACCGGAAACGCTTGAGCCAGAACGGTGCTGACCGGCAGTCCCGAGTACGCCCGGCCCAAATCGCCATGCAGAATGCCGCCGAGATAGCGCAGATACTGCAGCCAGAACGGGTCATCGAGGTGGTACTGGGCGCGTAGTTGCGCGGCGACGGCGGCGCTCAGTGGCCGGTCCCCGCCCAACGCGGCTACCGGGTCGCCGGGCAACAGAAACACCATGCCGTAGATCAGCAGTGTCGCGCCCAGGAAGACCGGCACCATGGCCACGACCCGCCGCGCGATATACCAGCTCATCTCAGGCCTTGACGATGTGTTCGTAGTCGGGCAGGCCATTCCAGGTAAGGACGACGCGGCTGACGGCCGACGAGTGCCCGGCCACGCTGACCGTGTACCACAGCGGGATAACCGGCATGTCGCGCAACAGGGTTCGCTGTGCGTAGTTGGACAGCGCATAAGACTGCGGCAGGCTGGTCGCGGCTTCCGCGTCGGCCAGTGCGGCGTCGAATTGCAGGTTGGAGTAGCCGACGTCGTTGGCTCCGGCCCCGGTGACGAACAATGGTTGGAGGAATTCCAGCATGGACGGGTAGTCGCCTTGCCAGCCGGCACGGAATGCGGTGGTGATGGTGCGATCGGTGATCTGGGTGCGAAAGCCGGCGAACGTGGGTTGCGGCGCGCCGGCCACGTCGATACCCAGGACGTTCTTGATGCTGTTGGCCACCGCGTCCACCCAGTCCTGGTGGCTGCCATCGGCGTTGTAGGCGATCGTGTACCGGCCGGTCCACGAAGAGATGGCATCGGCCTGCGCCCACAGCCGCCGTGCGGTGTCCGGGTCGAAGTTCAGCGCATCGTTGCCCTCGATGTTCGGGTCATACCCGGGCAGCGAACTGGCGGTGAATTCGCGAGCGGGCGCACGAGTTCCGGAGAAGATCTGTTGGCAGATCTGCGGGCGGTTGATCGCGGCCGAGAGCGCAAGCCGGCGTAGTCGGCCTTCCTCGCCACCGAGGTGTGGCAGCCGCAGCGGCGTGTCGATGGTCTGGTTGACCGCCGCCGGGGCCGTGATGGCGTGGTCGCCGAGGTCCTTGCGGTAGACCGGCAGCAAACTGGGCGGAATACTGTCCAGCACATCGAGATTAGCTGACAACAGATCGGCATAGGCGGTGTCGAGGTTGGCGTAGAGGACGAAACGCAACCCCTTGTTCTGCGGCACCCGGTTGCCGTGGTAGCCGGGGTTGGGCACCAGGTCGATCTTGACGTTGTGCTGCCAAGCCGGGCCGTCAGCGAGTTTATATGGGCCGTTGCCGATTGGGTGCTGCCCGAACGCCATCGTGTCCTCGAACGCCGAGCGTGGCAGTGGATAGAATGGTGAGAACCCAAGCCGCAGAGTAAAATCGATGGTCGGCACTTTGAGCCGCACAGTAAACTCGCGGTCGCCCACCACATGCAGACCGGACATGGCGTTCGCCGATGGTTTCGGTGCAGCGACCTCGTCGAAGCCGGCGATCGGGCTGAAGAAGCTCTGTTGCAGTTGGGCATTGGTGGACAGCGCGCCGTAGTTCCAGGCGTCGACGAAGGAGTCTGCCGTCACCGGTGATCCGTCCGAAAACGTCCACCCGGGTTTGAGGATGATCCAGTAGTTGACGTTGTCGGTGGTCTCGATCGAAGAGGCGACCTCCAGTGCCGGCTTGCCGCTGGCGTCGTAGGACATCAGACCGGCGAACAGCCGGTCGATGACGCGGCCACCGTTGGTGTCGTTGGTGTTGGTGGGAATCAGCGGGTTCTGTGGCTCGGCGGCATTGGCGATCACCGCATCGGTGCTGACGTCGCCCCCGCAGCCGGTGAGCGTCAGCACTACAACGGCGGCCGCAACTGCCGCTACGACACGCACCATGAGCCCGACCCTAAGGGCCCGAGGCGGATTGCGGCGCCAGCCCCGCCACCCAATCCGGTACCGCGGCGACGTCGGGTGGCGGCGACGCGACCACAATCAGCTCATCGATCCCCGCCTCGCTCAACGTGGCGGCATCGCCCGCGCCGGGGTGCGCAAGCGAGACCGCCAGCCGCAACTCGCCGGCGTCACGTCCGGACTCGTCGCACATTCGTCGAATGACCGCCACCCGCTCGGCGACGGCGGCCACATCTGGCAGGTTGAAGCCATACCACCCGTCGCCCCACCTCGCGACTCGACGCAACGCCGCATCGCTGTTGCCGCCCACCATTATTGGGATCCGGCGGTCGCGCACGGGTTTGGGATTGAGGCGAACCTCCTCGAAGCTGATGAATTCCCCTGCGAACGACGCGATGTCGTCACACCAGAGCCGGCGCATCGCAGTGACGTATTCGGCGGTGCGGGCGCCCCGGCGTCCGAAGGGAACGCCGAGCGTCTCGAACTCCTCTCGACACCAACCAACGCCGACACCGAGGCGCAACCTGCCGCCGCTGAGCTGGTCGAGGGTGGCAGCCTGCTTGGCGACCAGCACGGGATTGTGTTCCGGCAGCAGCAGCACACCGGTCGCCAGGTCGATCGTGCTGGTGGCCGCGGCCGCAAAGCTCAGCCCGATCAGCGGATCGATCCAGTCCGCGGCCGGCGGCACTGCGATCCGGCCATCGGCCGAATACGGGTAACGCGACGCGGGCTCATCCACCATCACCACATGCTCGCCGGCCCACAAGGTGGCGAAACCAAGCCGCTCCGCGGCGACCGCGACCGCGTCGATCACCGCCCGCCGGGCGCCCGCGCCGATACCCAATGCATGCAAGCCGAGTCGCACCACCGGATGGTCTCACAGTCGCCGGCCTGACTACCCTCGTACTCGTGAGCGAAACGCACACCCGGGCGCCGTCGTCGTACCCGCCGTCCGCGGAGTTCGCCGCGAAAGCAAACGTGCGCGACGACGTCTACCGCGCCGCCGAGCAGGACCCGCTGGCGTTCTGGGCGCAGCAGGCCAACCGGCTGTCCTGGTCGACGCCGTTCGAGCAGGTCCTGGATTGGTCGGACGCGCCGTTCGCCAAGTGGTTCGTCGGTGGCACGCTCAACGTCGCCTACAACTGCGTCGACCGCCACGTCGAAGCAGGCCTGGGCGACCGCACCGCCATCTACTGGGAGGGCGAGCCGGTCGGCGAGAGCCGCGCCCTGTCCTACGCGGACCTGCAGGTGCAGGTGTGCAAAACCGCCAACGCGCTGACCGGCCTCGGCCTGGTCGCCGGTGACCGGGTCGCGATCTACCTGCCGATGATCCCCGAGGCCGTCATCGCAATGCTGGCCTGCGCGCGGCTGGGCATCATGCACAGCGTCGTGTTCGCCGGCTACACCGCAACAGCGCTGCGCGCCCGCATCGCCGACGCCGAGGCCAGACTGCTGATCACCTCCGACGGGCAGTTCCGGCGCGGCACACCGATGCCGCTGAAGGAGGCAGCCGACGAGGCGGTCGGCCAGGACAGCTCCGTCGAGCACGTGCTGGTGGTCCGGCGCACCGGGATCGACGTGCCGTGGACGCCGGGCCGCGACCTGTGGTGGCACGACGTCGTCGACCCGGCGCCGGCCGAACACGCCCCCGAGCCGTTCGACGCCGAGCACCCGCTGTTTTTGCTGTACACATCGGGCACCACCGGCAGGCCCAAGGGCATCATGCACACCAGCGGCGGCTACCTGACTCAGACGTCCTACACGCACTACAGCATTTTCGACATCAAGCCGGAGACCGACGTGTTCTGGTGCACCGCCGATATCGGCTGGGTCACCGGGCACACCTACAGCGTCTACGGACCGCTGTCCAACGGTGTCACGCAGATTCTCTACGAAGGTACTCCCACCACACCGACCGAGCATCGGCATTTCGAGATCATCGAACGCTATGGTGTGACAATCTATTACGCTGCACCGACACTGATCCGGACGTTCATGAAGTGGGGCCGCGAAATTCCGGACGCCCACGACCTGTCCAGCCTGCGGCTGTTGGGGTCGGTCGGTGAGCCGATCAATCCGGAGGCCTGGCGCTGGTACCGCCAGGTGATCGGCGCCGGCCGAACCCCGGTCGTCGACACCTGGTGGCAGACCGAGACCGGCGCGTCGATGATCTCGCCGCTTCCCGGGGTTGCTGCGGCCAAGCCGGGTTCGGCCATGACGCCGCTGCCGGGTATCTCGGCGCGGATCGTCGACGACGACGGCAACCGACTCACCCCGCCGCCGACCGACGAAGGCGAGCACCTCACCGGCTACCTCGTCGTGGACCAGCCCTGGCCGGCCATGCTGCGCGGCATCTGGGGCGACCCGGATCGCTATCGGGACACCTACTGGTCCCGGTTCGCCCGGCAGGGCTGGTATTTCGCCGGCGACGGCGCCCGCTACGACGCCGACGGCGCCATCTGGGTGGTGGGTCGCATCGACGACGTGATGAACGTGTCCGGGCATCGCATCTCCACCGCGGAGGTCGAGTCGGCGCTGGTCGGCCATTCCGGAGTGGCCGAGGCGGCGGTGGTCGGGGCCACCGACGACACCACCGGCCAGGCCATCTGCGCGTTCGTCGTGCTGCAGGCAGAACACGCCGACACCGTCGGCGAAGAAATCATCGACGAGTTGCGCGCCGCAGTGGCCCGGGAGATCTCGCCGATCGCACGGCCGCGAGAACTGCATGTGGTGCCCGAACTGCCGAAGACGCGCAGCGGAAAAATCATGCGCCGGCTACTGCGCGACATCGCGGATAACCGCGAGCTCGGCGACACCTCGACGCTGCTCGATCCCGGGGTGTTCGACGCGATCCGGGCCGCCAAGTAAGCCGCAATCAGGCTAAGCGGCCGGAGTTGCCGCGACCGGGACGAACCCGGCGCCGGGGCGGTTCTTGGCGGCGAGGTCGGCCAGCACGGCGTTGATCGAGACGACGACCGCCGGAGTGTGCAGCGGGATGTATTTGGTGACGCAGCCCGGCAGGATCTCGCTGAAGGCGCCGTGGACCAGCCCGACCAATAAGTTGTCGGCGGTGACCGGTCCGCCTGAGTCGCCGGGCTGCCCGCATAGCTGCGCGACGATGGTTCCCGGGTCCTGGCCCGGGCCGAAGGTGACACCGCAGGACTCACCCGTGGTGCGGCCGTCTTTGCAGACGACCTGGCCAACGGGCGGATCCGGCCCGATGCCGTTGATCGCAAAGCCGCCGAAGTTGGCCACCGGTGCGACTTTGGCCGGGTCGAACTGAATGACCGCGTAGTCGAGTTGGTCGTTGCCTGCCACCATGGTGCCCACCGGGCCGCGGTTCTGCGCCGCCTCGGCGGCTACCTGGGCGCCGGGGCCCCCGCAGTGTGCGGAGGTGAAGCCGATCAGCTCGCCCTTGTTGTCGTTGCCGATGCTGGTCAGGGTGCACATCGTGTCGACGTCGACGACGATGCCCGCGCCGCCCCCCAGCGGAACCCTGTCGTCGGCGGATGCGGCGGTGGCGCGCAGGCCGACCACGGTCACCAGCGTGGTCAGCGTCATCATTGCCGCCGCAACGAGGAGCAGCCGACGCTGGGTGTTCTGCACCGCATTACTCCCGTCGACGGGTCGTGCCGCTAGCCGGACACGGCGGCGTCAGTCTAGCTGCGATCGGAAACTCGGCGCTCGATCGGCCTCGTCGGGTGACCGATCGGCATGGCAACATGAACCGCTATGACAGCGAACCGGGAGGACCGTCTGTGAGCAAGTCAGATCGTAAGGATGCCGCCCGCACCGACGGGGTGCCCGGGACGCTGACCACGATTCCGTTGACCGACCCGCACGCCACTCCTTTCGAACCCTCGATCGGCGAGCTGGTCAAGGACGCCACCGCTCAGATGTCGACGCTGGTGCGTGCCGAGGTGGAACTGGCCCGCGCCGAGATCACCCGCGATGTCAAGAAGGGTCTCACCGGCAGCGTTTTCTTCATCGCCGCGCTGGTGGTGTTGTTCTATTCGACCTTCTTTTTCTTCTTCTTCGTTGCCGAACTGCTCGATACCTGGCTGTGGCGTTGGGTCGCGTTCCTGATCGCGTTCGGGATCATGGTCGTCGTCACCACGGTGCTGGCGCTGGTCGGCTATCTGAAGGTGCGTCGAATCCGTGGACCGCGGCAGACGATCGAATCCGTCAAGGAGACCCGGACCGCGTTGGCGCCCGGCCACGACAAGGCTCGTGGCAATGGTGCGCCGCGAGCGCTACCCACGCCGCACGGCGGGACACCCGCCGACCCCTCGGGCTGGTAGATGGCCCCACCAGACCCGTCGGTGACCCGCATCGACGGGCCGTGGCGCCATCGGGACGTGCACGCTAACGGCATCCGGTTCCACGTCGTCGAGGCGGCGCCGACCGATAGGTCCGACGGACGATCGACAGCCACGGCGCCGACGGCGCGGCCGCTGGTGATCATGCTGCACGGCTTCGGCTCGTTCTGGTGGTCCTGGCGCCACCAGCTGCGCGCGCTGACCGGAGTGCGTGCGGTGGCCGTGGATTTGCGCGGCTACGGCGGCAGCGACAAGCCGCCCCGCGGCTACGACGGCTGGACGTTGGCCGGTGATACCGCAGGACTGATCCGCGCGCTCGGCCACTCGTCGGCAACGCTGGTTGGGCACGCCGACGGCGGGCTGGTCTGCTGGGCCACCTCGGTGCTGCATTCCCGGCTGGTGCGCGCGATCGCGGTCGTCAGCTCACCGCACCCCGCCGCGCTACGCGCCTCTGCGCTGACCCATCGCGACCAGGCTCGGGCGCTGTTGCCGTCGCTGCTGCGCTATCAGGTGCCGATCTGGCCGGAGCGCATGCTGACCCGGCACAACGCCTACGAGATCGAGCGGTTGGTACGCAGCCGGGCCGGCGCCAAATGGCAAGCGTGCGAAGACTTCTCCGAAACGATCGGCCATCTGCGGCAGGCGATCCAGATCCCGTCGGCAGCGCACTGCGCGCTGGAGTATCAGCGCTGGGCGGTGCGCAGCCAGTTGCGCGACGAGGGCCGGCGGTTCATGAAATCCATGAGCAGAAGCACCGAGGTCCCTCTATTGCACATTCGCGGCGACGCAGACCCCTATGTGCTGGCCGACCCGGTTGAGCACACGCGGCGCTACGCACCGCACGGCCAATACGCAACAGTCTCCGGCGCAGGGCATTTCAGCCACGAAGAGTCGCCAACCGAAGTCAACAGTCGGCTGATGCGATTTCTCGGGCAGGTGTACGGGACCGGGCTCAGCTGACACAAGCGCCGGTGCCCACCGGGGTGGTGTCACCGAGCTTGGCCTGCTGGCCGGCCACCTCTTTGGCCGTCAGCACGAAGCCGGTGTCGTTTTCGTCGACCGCAGCACCGAACACCACCCCGAGCACCTTGCCGCTCAGGTCGATCAACGGCCCACCCGAATTACCTTGCTCCACAGGGGCTCTGATGGTGTACACCTCGCGGTTCACCGTCGCATTGCGGTAGATGTCGGGGCCGGACAGTTCGATGATGTCCCGGATGCGAGCCGGGGTGGCCACGAAACCACCGCCGCCCGGATAACCGAGCACCAGCGCGTCGCTGCCCGGGTTCGCGGGACCATCGGCCAAGACCAGCGGTCCGGACGACAGGTTGGGAACGGCCAGGATGGCGATGTCGACGGTCGGGTCGTAGGACACCACGGTCGCGTCATAGGGATTGCCGCCGGCCTCGACGGTGACGCTGTTCGCGCCGGCCACCACGTGCGCGTTGGTCATCACCTTCCCGGACGAAAGGACAAACCCGGTGCCCTCCAACACCTTCTGGCAACCGGGTGCGATCGCACGGATCTTGACCACGCTGGGCTCGGTCTTCGCCACCACCGGATTGTTGGCCAGCGCCGCGTCCGGCGCCGCGACCGCGGCCGCCGGAGTACGGGTGAACGGCTCGAGCACCTGCGGAAAGCCCGAGGTGTCCAGCAGCGACGACAGCCTTTTGGGCACCGTCTTCAGCCATGGCGGTGCGTATTGGTTGACCTGGGCCAGCACCCGCGAACCCCGCACGGCGGCGGCAAGCTTCGGCTGGCCCGACGACGAAGTCAACGGAGTCGCCAGCAACCATGCCGCGACCAGCACCACCACCAGTTGCAAGGCCACCCCGACGATCGAGTCGAAGAACCGGATTGTGCCGCTGCTGATCGCGCCACGCACCGCCCGGCCGAGCACCACACCGGCGACCTCACCGATGACCACCAGGCCCAGCACCAAAAACAGCGCAGCGAACAGTTTGGCGCGCGCGTCGCTGATATGGCTGGAGATGTGCGGGGCCAGCAGCACCCCGGCGACCGCACCGAGCACCACGCCGACGAACGACAGCAGCGAACCCAATGCGCCTGAGCGCCAACCGGAGATGGCCGCGACGAAGGCGACCGCGAGAACCGCGATGTCCAGCCACTGTGACGAGGTCATTATGCACCACCCTCATCGCCGACCAGTGCCATCGCTTCGTCCAACTCGCGGATATCGCTGGTATCCCAGGGCTGCGCCCAACCGGCGACGTCGAGCATCGCCGAGATCACCTGGCCAGTGAATCCCCACACCAGCATCTCGTTCAACAAAAACGCCGGACCGGCGAAGCGGCGGTGCAAGGTGCGGCGGTACACCATCAGCCGGTTGGCAGGATTGATGAAGGCGCGCACCGGAACCCGCGCCACGATTGCTGTTTCGGCCTCGTCGACGACGCTCAACGGACCGGGATCGGGCGAGTAGGCGAGCACCGGGACGACGTGAAAACCCGACGGCGCGATGAACGTTCGCTCCATCGTCGCCAACGCATGCAGCCGGTTCGGGTCGATGCCGGTTTCTTCATGTGCTTCCCGCAATGCGGTGGCTACCGGTCCTTCGTCGCCCGGATCGGACGCACCGCCGGGAAACGCCGCCTGACCGGCGTGGTGGCGCAATGTGGAGGCCCGCACCGTGAGCAAGAGGTCGGCTTCATCAGGAACAGGGTCTGGGGCGCTGTCGCCGCCCGCACCCGACCCCGGACCCGAGAACAACACCAGCACCGCGGCATCGCGTCCGGCGCCGCGCAACGACGACGCCGTCTTGGCGGCGGTCACCATCGCCAGCACATCGGCCGGCAGCCGGCGCCGGTAGGCGTCCGGCACCTGACCGACGTTGTCGACCAGCGGACGCAGCCAGGGGGGGCCGAGCCCGGGCGTCAGCGATATCGCAGCGCTCACCCGGGCCTCCCCTGGTCTCATTCCTGGCCTCCGACCGCGGCCGCGATCTCGTCGGCGGTGGCGAAAGCCCGCGGCAGGGTCTGCGCAACGCTACCGTCCGAGGCCAACACCACTGTCGCGGGCATCACATTTGGCACCCGCAATGCGGCCGCGATGCGGCGGCGCCCGTCCTGCAGGGTCGGCAACCGGACACCCAACTGCGCCAACCGCAACAGCGCGGCCGTCTCGTTCTCGTCCTGATGCACGGTCAGCACGGTTATCTTCGGCCCGACCCGTCGCTGGTACTCGGCCATCGCGGGCAATTCGTCCTGGCACGGTCCGCACCAGTATGCCCACAAGTTGAGCACGACCCGGCGCCCGGCCAGCGCACGGGCGACGTCGACCACAGAGCCGTCGGCTGCGCATTCCGCCGTGATACCGCGCAGCGCCGGCGGGCCGGAGGCGTCGCCGGCGGCCGGGCATGGCGGCAGGTTCGCGCGCCGGCGCGATCCGGCCAGCGCCGCGGGGGTGTCGGCGTCGCGGTGCTCGCGGTTTTGGGCGGTGCTCGACGGCGTTGACACCGAATCGGACTTGTCGCCCAGCTCGACTGCCAGCGCCGCCAGCAACGCCACAACCACCACCAGGATCGCGACGGTCCAGCGGGTGCGGATGCTCACGGCGAGGTGGTCTACAACCCGGCCAGCGCCAGCAGGTGCTCGGTTTCCGGGCCCTGCACCAACGTGGCGGCGATCAGCGGGTCGGTGGGCCCGATCCCGTACGAGGGGCAGTCCTTGGCCAGCACGCAGATGCCGCAGGCCGGTTTGCGGGCGTGGCACACCCGGCGCCCGTGAAAGATCACCCGGTGGCTCAGCACGGTCCACTGGTCGCGTTCGATGAGTTCGCCGACGGCCTGCTCGATCTTCACCGGATCCTGCTCGGGCGTCCAGCGCCACCGGCCAACCAGCCGCTTGAAATGCGTGTCGACGGTGATTCCAGGGATGCCGAACGTGTTTCCGAGGATGACGTTGGCCGTCTTGCGCCCCACGCCGGGCAGCGTCACCAATTCCGCCATGGTGGCCGGCACCTCACCGTCGAACCGCTCGACCAGCGCTTGCCCGAGACCGATCAATGACGTTGCCTTATTACGGTAAAAACCGGTGGGACGGATCAGGTTCTCCAGTTCCGCACGGTCGGCCCGGGCGTAGTCCAGCGCGGTGCGGTAGCGGGCAAACAGTGCCGGCGTGGTCAGGTTCACCCGCTTGTCGGTGCTTTGTGCCGACAAAATGGTTGCCACTGTCAGTTCCAGCGGCGTGGTGAAATCCAGCTCGCAATACACATGCGGAAACGCTTGCCCCAGCTTGCGATTCATTCGGCGAGCCCGCCTCACCAAGCCGAGCCGTGTCTCCGCAGACCACCGCCGGTCCGCGGCGGTGTCAGTCGGGGCGGCCGACCGCGCGACGGCGCGGGACGGTTTGCTGATTGTCACCCTCGACAGAGTACTGATTCGTAATCTCACTGAGACCTTCGCCGTGTTTACTTGCTCCTTGTGTCCTGGTTGCTGGTGGCATTCGTCCCGGGGCTGCTGATGCTGGCAACGTTCGGGCTGCAACGGCTCGAATCGGGCTTGGTCGACGCCACACTCACCGCACGCGATGTCGCGAAGTTTCTGCAACAGGCCGAGCCCGACGATATGCGCATGCTCGCCCGAGAAGGAATGCCCGAGGCGCTGGACAACCTGCACCGCCGCCAGTCCGAGCGGGCTTTCGACGAGCTGACGCACCAGCCCCGCCGTGTCGAATATCCCGCCGATCCGGTGTTGGCCACCGCCGTTGTTCTCACCGCCGAACAGCAGGGCCTGCCGTCGGGACGGCATCGGCATTCGCGGAGGAATCGGCAATTTGAGGCGCCCCCGCAGGCCAATCGTGTGTAGCGTTGGCACGTCGAGTTAACGGCTCACCTCTAGACTCTCTAACCAGAGGTTGGGCCCGCGGGTGTCACACCGTTGAAGAGCTGAAGGGGCAACGTGGACGAGATCCTGGCGAGGGCCGGAATCTTCCAGGGGGTTGAACCCAGCGCCGCCGCCGCGCTGACCCAACAACTGCAGCCGGTCGACTTCCCACGCGGACACACCGTATTCGCCGAAGGAGAGCCGGGCGATCGGCTCTACATCATCGTCTCCGGAAAGGTCAAGATCGGCCGCCGCTCACCGGACGGCCGGGAGAACCTGCTGACCATCATGGGACCGTCCGACATGTTCGGCGAGCTGTCGATCTTCGACCCGGGGCCCCGGACTTCCAGCGCCACGACGATCACCGAGGTGCGGGCGGTGTCGATGGACCGCGACGCGCTGCGCGCGTGGATCGCCGATCGCCCCGAGATCGCCGAACAGTTGCTGCGGGTACTGGCTCGTCGGCTGCGCCGCACCAACAACAACCTGGCCGACCTGATCTTCACCGACGTGCCCGGCAGGGTGGCCAAGCAGCTGCTGCAGCTGGCCCAGCGGTTCGGCACGCAGGAGGGTGGCGCGATGCGGGTCACTCACGACCTGACCCAGGAGGAGATCGCCCAGCTCGTGGGTGCCTCGCGGGAAACGGTGAACAAGGCGCTGGCCGATTTCGCCCACCGCGGGTGGATCCGTTTGGAGGGCAAGAGCGTGCTGATCTCCGACTCGGAAAGGCTGGCGAGGCGCGCGCGGTAGTCCGCCTTTTGCGCGAGCGTGCGCAAACCCGGGTTTCCACGACACGCCACGTGACACGCACGCTCGCGCTACCTACGTAGGTAGTCCAGCTGGGCCTGCACCGACCATTCGGCGACGTCCCAGAGCTCCTCGTCGACGTCGACGTAGACGTGCTCGACGATCTGACGCGTGGTGGCGTCGTCGCCCAGCTCCCGCAGCGCCGCGCGCACCTGCTCCAAGCGCTGTTCGCGGTGCGCCAGATATCCCGACGCGACGGCCTCCAGGTTGGGCAGGTCCGGCCCGTGCCCCGGCAGCACGGTGCGCGCGCCCAGGCCGCGCAGCCGACGCAGCGACTCCAGGTAGTCGCCCAGGCTGCCGTCTTCGGTATCGATGACGGTGGTGCCGCGGCCCAACACGGTGTCCGCGGTCAGCACGGCGTCGTCGAGCACGAACGACAGCGAGTCGGCGGTGTGCCCGGGCGTGGCCATCACCGTGATCCGCAGCCCGGCCGCATCGATCACCTCGCCGTCGGTCAGGTGTTCGCCGAGGCCGCGCAACCACCCGCTGCCCACCGAGCGCACGGTGGCGCCGGTCGCCGCCACCAGCTTGTCGATACCGTCGCTGTGGTCGAAATGCCGGTGGCTGAGCAGCACCAGCGCGACCTTGCCGACGGCGGCGACCCGGGCGACGTGTTCGTTGTCGTCCGGTCCGGGATCGATGACCACCACTTCGTCGCTGCGCGGACCCCGTAGCACCCAGGTGTTGGTGCCTTCCAGCGTCATCTTGCCGGGGTTGTCGGCGAGCAGGACCGACGCGGTGTCGGTGACCGGCCGCAGCCGACCGTAGGCCGGATGCGTCAGCAACTCAGCGGTGCCGGTCACGGCGTTACCCGACCTCGACCACCAACTCGACTTCCACCGGCGCGTTCAGTGGCAGTTCGGAGACGCCGATGGCAGAACGGGCATGCGCCCCACGGTCGCCGAACACCTCGGTGAACAGATCCGATGCACCGTTGACCACACCCGGCTGACCATTGAACCCGGGGGCGGAGGCCACGAATCCAACGACTTTCACCACCTGGGTCACCGCGTCGATACCCACCAGCGAATCCACGGCGGCCAGCGCATTGAGCGCACAAATCCGCGCCAGCGCACTGGCTTCCCCGGGACTGACCTCAGCGCCGACCTTGCCGGTGCCGGCGAGCTTGCCGGCTTGCATCGGGACCTGGCCTGCCGTGTACACCAAGTTGCCGGTGCGCACCGCCGGAACGTAGGAAGCCACCGGCTTCACTACCTCGGGCAGCTGCAGGCCGAGCTCGGCGAGCCGCGCCGACACACTCATTTCGGCCGTTTGAGGTACGCCACGAGTTGCTCACCGGTCGGCCCCGGCATCACTGAAACCAGTTCCCAGCCGTCGGCACCCCATTGGTCGAGGATTTGCTTGGTGGCGTGCGTCAACAGCGGGACGGTCGCGTACTCCCACGCGGTCGGTTGAGTCATAGCCCGAGCTTATCGGTAGGGCCCTGAGCCTCTCGGGCTAGCATGCTTTGGTGGCGACGACACCGAGCAGCGCAAGTTCCATCGGCTGGCCATCGCGTCTGGAGAAAGCCCGCCTGCATTTCGTAACCGGCAAGGGCGGTACCGGCAAGTCGACGATCGCGGCCGCACTCGCGTTGACCCTCGCGTCCGGCGGACGCAAGGTACTGCTCGTCGAAGTCGAAGGGCGCCAAGGGATTGCGCAGCTTTTCGACGTGCCGCCACTGCCCTACAAAGAGCTCAAGATCGCGACGGCCGAACACGGCGGTCAAGTTAACGCGCTGGCGATCGACATCGAGGCCGCGTTCTTGGAATACCTGGACATGTTCTACAACCTCGGAATCGCCGGCCGGGCGATGCGGCGCGTCGGCGCGATCGAGTTCGCGACGACGATTGCCCCGGGCCTGCGCGACGTGCTGCTCACCGGAAAAATCAAGGAGTCGGTGATCCGCGTCGACAAGAACAGACTGCCGGTCTATGACGCGGTCGTCGTCGACGCGCCGCCCACCGGCCGCATCGCCGCATTTCTCGACGTCACCAAGGCGGTGGCCGACCTGGCCAAGGGCGGCCCGGTGCATTCGCAAAGCGAGGGCGTGGTGCAGCTGTTGCACTCCGAGGCGACCGCCATCCACCTGGTGACGCTGCTGGAGGCGCTGCCGATGCAGGAAACGATGGAGGCGATCGACGAACTGCAGCGGCTGAACCTGCCGATCGGCAGTGTGATCGTCAACCGCAACATCGAAGTTTATCTTCAGCCCGACGACCTGGCGAAGGCCGAAGAGGGTGATGTCGACGCCGACGCGGTCCGGGCCGGATTAGCCGCGGCCGGAATCACGCTGAACGACAACGACTTCGCCGGCCTGCTGACCGAGACCGTCCAGCACGCCACCCGTATCGCTGCGCGCGCCGAAACCGCCGAGCAGCTCGACCAACTGCACGTTCCGCGACTGGAGCTCCCAACCATTGCCGACGGTGTCGACCTCGGCAGTCTCTATGAGTTATCCGAAAGCCTCTCCCAGCAGGGGGTTCGATGAGTATCACACCACCGAAGCTGGATATGGCCTCGATCCTGGCGGACAAAGGCAACCGGGTGGTTGTGTGCTGCGGCGCCGGCGGCGTCGGCAAAACCACCACCGCCGCCGCAATGGCATTGCGCGCAGCAGAATACGGGCGCACCGTGGTGGTGTTGACCATCGACCCCGCCAAACGGCTGGCACAAGCGTTGGGCATCAACGATCTCGGTAACTCTCCGCAACGCGTACCACTGGCTCCCGAAGTGCCCGGCCAGCTGTACGCGATGATGCTCGACATGCGCCGCACGTTCGACGAAATGGTCATCGCGTATTCCGGACCCGAACGAGCACAAGCTGTCTTGGACAACCAGTTTTATCAAACGGTCGCCACCTCGCTCGCCGGTACGCAGGAATACATGGCCATGGAGAAGCTCGGCCAATTGTTGGCCCAGGACCGCTGGGACCTGATAGTGGTGGACACTCCGCCGTCGCGCAATGCGTTGGATTTCCTGGACGCGCCGAAACGGTTGGGCAGCTTCATGGACAGCCGGCTGTGGCGGCTGCTGCTGGGGCCCGGGCGTGGTATCGGGCGACTGGTCGCCGGTGCCGTCGGTCTGGCGATGAAGGCACTCTCGACAGTCCTTGGCTCCCAGATGCTTTCCGATGCAGCGGGTTTCGTGCAGTCATTAGATGCTACCTTCGGCGGTTTCCGCGAGAAAGCGGATCGCACCTACGCGCTACTGAAGCGACGCGGTACGCAGTTCGTGGTGGTGTCGGCGGCCGAGCCCGATGCGCTGCGCGAGGCGTCGTTCTTCGTTGACCGGCTCTCCGAGGAGCGCATGCCGATGGCGGGACTCATCCTCAACCGGACACATCCAATGTTGTGCAGCCTGCCAGTCGAGCGCGCGATCGACGGCGCCGAGACGCTCGATAACGAGCAGACGAACACCGACGGGCAGGGCTCTCGAGTCCTCGCCACGGCGGTGTTGCGGATTCACGCCGACCGGGCGGCCACGTCCAAGCGAGAGATCCGGCTGTTGTCCCGGTTCACCGGCGCCAACCCGCACGTCGCCATCGTCGGGGTGCCGTCACTGCCGTTCGACGTCTCCGACCTGGAAGCGCTGCGCGCGATCGGCGATCAGCTCACCGCGATCGGCGATCAGCTCACCGCGATCGGCTGAAGCGTGGCTTAGCCGGCGTTGCGGTGATTGCGCTGTGCAGCGAAGAACTCCCGCCAAGACCCCACCTCGGGGTGTTGTTTGAGCAGGGCACGACGCTGGCGTTCGGTCATACCCCCCCAGACACCGAATTCGACGCGGTTGTCCAGCGCGTCGGCGGCGCATTCCAGCATCACCGGGCAGTGCCGGCAGATCACCGCCGCCTTGCGCTGTGCGGCGCCGCGGACAAAGAGCTCATCCGGATCGGCCCCCCGGCACAAGGCCTGGGATACCCAGGCAATCCGTGACTCGGAGTCAGCGCGATTGATGCCGTTGCCTGCAGGTGAGACGGTTGTTCTTCCCCCCGCAGTGCGTGTACCTGCCACCAGCGTTCCCCTTCGCTCCTGGCCACCCACCAGCACGGCGGCTCACGCCCGTGCAAACGGGCGATGCGACCCGCGTCACCCTATGCACGTCAGTGTTACCTGTATCTCACTGTGCGTATAAGTTAGGTGGTCAAGTACCAATTGCGCAACAGTCTGATATCGCCTTTTTTGGGACGACTGTGCCGTCCGATCATGATGACGGGCCCAGAACCGGCTCGCCGGGCACACCGAAAACGCCCTGACCTGTGACGCTGGGGACAATATGGTCATCCGCCGCCCGGTGTCATCCGTCGCTTCGCCGCTACTGTAGTAGCCATGTCGGAGCGCCCCCAGACCGTGATCACGGTGGCAAAACTCGCCGGGTGCTGCCTATTCGCCGGCGTCATCGTCGCCGCCTTGCTGTTTCCGGTGGCCGGCGGGGTCGGCCTGATGTCCAATCGGGCATCCGAAGTCGTCGCCAACGGTTCGGCGCAGCTGCTGGAGGGCGACGTCCCGGCAGTGACCACGATGCTCGACGCGAAGGGCAACACGATCGCCTGGCTGTACTCGCAGCGGCGGTTCGAGGTGACCAGCGACAAGATCGCCAACACCATGAAGCTGGCAATCGTCTCGATCGAGGACAAGCGGTTTGCCGAACACAACGGCGTGGACTGGCAGGGCACGCTGACCGGGCTGGCCGGCTACGCCCGGGGCGACGTCGACACCCGCGGCGGCTCGACGCTGGAACAGCAGTATGTGAAGAACTACCAACTACTGGTGATCGCGCAGACCGACGCGGAAAAGCGGGCTGCCGTCGAGACCACGCCGGCGCGCAAGCTGCGCGAAATCAGGATGGCGCTCACCTTGGACAAGACGTTCACCAAGTCCGAGATCCTGACCCGCTACCTCAACCTGGTTTCGTTCGGCAACAACGCCTTCGGCGTCCAGGATGCCGCGCAGACGTATTTCGGCGTGAACGCGTCCGAGCTGGACTGGCAGCAGGCGGCTCTGCTGGCCGGGCTGGTGCAGTCGACCAGTACGCTGAATCCCTACACCAACCCCGAAGGTGCACTCGCCCGGCGAAACCTGGTGTTGGACACCATGATCGAAAACCTGCCCAAAGAGGCAGACGCGTTGCGCGCCGCCAAGGCAGAGCCACTGGGGATCTTGCCGCAACCCAACGAGTTGCCACGCGGCTGCATCGCCGCCGGCGACCGTGCCTTCTTCTGCGACTACGTGCAGGCCTATCTGGCCAGAGCCGGCATCAGCAAGGAGCAGGCGGCCCGGGGCGGGTACACGATCCGCACCACGCTGGATCCCGACGTGCAGAACCCGGTCAAGCAGGCGATCGATGCCTCCGCCAGCCCCGACCTCAACGGGATCGCCAGCGTGATGAGTGTGATCAAGCCCGGCAAAGACTCCCATCGGGTGCTGGCGATGGCCAGCAACCGCAGGTACGGGCTGGATAGCAGCGCCGGCGAAACCATGCGACCACAGCCGTTCTCCCTGGTCGGCGACGGCGCAGGCTCCATCTTCAAGATCTTCACGACCGCCGCCGCACTCGACATGGGTATGGGCATCAATGCTCAGCTCGAAGTGCCGGGCACGTTTCAGGCCAAGGGCTTGGGCAGCGGCGGCGCCAAGGGCTGTCCCAAGGAAACCTGGTGTGTGGTGAACGCCGGCAAGTACCGAGGGTCGATGAATGTGACCGATGCGCTGGCCACCTCGCCGAACACCGCGTTCGCCAGGCTGATCCAGCTGGTGGGGGTCCCGCGCGCGGTGGACATGGCGGTCAAGCTCGGGCTGCGTTCTTACGCGGATCCGGGCACGGCCCGCGACTACGATCCCGACAGCAACGAGAGCCTGGCCGATTTCATCAAACGGCAGAACCTCGGATCGTTCACCTTGGGCCCGTTCGAGCTGAACGCCCTGGAGCTGTCGAACGTCGCGGCAACGCTGGCCTCGGGAGGCATGTGGTGCCCGCCCAACCCGATCGACAAGCTGATCGACCGCGACGGCAACCAGATCGCCGTCACCACCGAGACCTGCGATCGGGCGGTGCCCGAAGGGCTGGCGAACACCCTGGCCAACGCGCTGAGCAAGGACGCTCAGGCCGGCGGCACGGCGTCGGGCTCGGCCGGCGCGGCGGGCTGGAACCTGCCGATGTCCGGCAAGACCGGCACCACCGAGGCACACCGGTCGTCGGGTTTCGTGGGTTTCACCAACCACTACGCGGCGGCAAACTACATCTACGACGACTCCAGCTCGCCGTCCGACCTGTGCTCGTCCCCGCTGCGACGCTGCGGCGACGGCAACCTCTACGGCGGCAACGAGCCGGCCCGCACCTGGTTCACCGCCATGAAGCCGGTCGCGGACAACTTCGGCGAAGTGAAACTGCCACCGACCGATCCCCGCTACGTCGACGGCGGCCCCAACTCGCGGGTACCCAGCGTCGTGGGCCTGGACGTCGACGGGGCGCGCCTACGGCTGAGGGAAGCCGGTTTCCAGGTCGCCGGCCAAGCCACTCCGGTCAACAGCAGCGCAAGGTACGGGGAGGTGGTCGGAACCTCCCCCAACGGCCAGACCATCCCGGGTGCGATCGTCACGATCCAGACCAGTAACGGCATCCCGCCGCCACCGCCTCCGCCGCCAGAAGGCCAGGTGGTGGGCTCGACCGTCGTGGAAATACCGGGTCTGCCGCCGATCACTATTCCGCTGTTGGCGCCTCCGCCGCCGGGCGAGCCACCGCCGCCGTGACGCCACAGCCCGCAGTAGGCTGCTTGCATGTCTCGCACTTCGTCAGTCCTGAAAACCACCGGCGCCATCACGCTGGGCTCGGCCCTGGGCGGGGTCGGCTACGCCTCGATCATCGAACGCAATGCTTTCGTCGTGCGTGAGCTGACCATGCCGGTGTTGACGCCGGGCTCGTCGCCGCTGCGGGTACTGCACATCAGTGACATCCACATGCGGCCCAAACAGCGCCGCAAACAGGCGTGGCTGCGCGAGCTGGCCGGTTGGGGGCCGGACCTGGTCGTCAATACCGGCGACAATCTGGCACACCCGAAGGCGGTGCCTGCGGTCGTGCAGACTCTCGGCGACCTTCTGTCGCTGCCCGGTGTCTTCGTTTTCGGCAGCAACGACTACTTCGGTCCGCACCTGAAGAACCCGCTGAACTACCTGACGAATCCCGGTCACCGGGTGCACGGTCAGCCGCTGCCCTGGCAGGATCTGCGGGCGGTGTTCACCGAGCGCGGCTGGCTGGATCTCACCCACAACCGCCGCGAGTTCGAGGTGGCCGGACTGCACATCGCCCTTGCGGGGGTGGACGACCCACACATCAGGCGGGACCGCTACGAGACGATCGCGGGGCCGGCCAGCCCGGCGGCCAACTTGCGGCTGGGCCTGACGCATTCGCCCGAACCGCGGGTGCTGGACCGGTTCGCCGCCGACGGCTATCAACTGGTGCTGGCCGGCCACACCCACGGCGGGCAGTTGTGTCTGCCGTTCTACGGTGCGGTGGTGACCAATTCCGGCCTGGACCGGTCGCGAGCCAAAGGGGCCTCGCGCTGGGGGGCCGGCATGCGGCTGCACGTCTCGGCCGGGATCGGCACCTCGCCATTTGCGCCGGTGCGGTTCTGCTGCCGGCCCGAGGCGACCCTGCTGACGTTGATCGCCGCGCCGACCGGGGGCCGCGAATCGCGCCGGGACCGCGGTCGGTCGCAGCCCACGTATTCGGTGCATTGACCGAACCGACCCGGTTCGCGGTTCACAAACAGCCGCGCGGGTGGACGGACAACGCGATCGGGCTGATCGAGGCCGACGCCCGCCGCAGCGCCGACACCCACCTGTTGCGCTATCCGCTGCCGTCGGCGTGGCGCAACGACGCCGACGTCGCGCTCTATCTCAAAGACGAGACGACCCACATCACCGGCAGCCTCAAGCACCGGCTGGCCCGCTCGCTGTTTCTCTACGGGCTGTGCAACGGGTGGATCGAGGAGAACACCACGGTGGTCGAGGCGTCGTCGGGGTCCACCGCGGTGTCCGAGGCGTACTTCGCGGCGCTGCTGGGTCTGCCATTCGTCGCGGTGATGCCCGCTTCCACCAGCGCGTCGAAAGTGGCGCTGATCGAGACGCAGGGCGGGCGCTGCCATTTCGTGCAGCGTTCGGCTGACGTCTACGC
>NZ_JBOHHI010000219.1:0-3306 GCF_050700595.1 Mycobacterium sp. | reverse complement strand
TGGATGGTGTCCCGAAGAGGGCCACCGCGGCGACGTGGCTGGCGACCCCGGGCGCCATCGGTCCGGTAATGGCCTCGGGCGGGGTGTAGCCGTCAGGGATTCGGTCAGAGGTGACGTAACCCGTCACGGCCGCACCTTGGGAGTATCCGCCGAGCACCATCTTGGTGTTGGGACAGTTGGCCGCCATCGAGGCGACGTGATTACCCTCGTCGATCACACCGTCGACGGCGGTCGGGAAGTCAAGACTGGCAGGATAATTGACCGGATACACGCCCACGGGTGTCCCGAGCCGGGCGTTCAACGCGTCGACGAACCCCTGCCCGGTCTCGCCGACACCGGGTGGCTCCATCGTGCCGCGGGCGAACACCACTTCCACGTTGGGGCATGGCGCGGCGTTCGCGGAGGGAGAACCGACCGCTGAACTCAGCGCCGCCGCCGCTGCAGTCACCCCCGCTGCACCGAGAAAAAGAGCGACCTGGCGTGCGCTGAGCCATGGCACCCCCAGACAGCCCCGACCAGCTTGAGTTGATTTGCCGACGTTCATTTGCCTCTCCACCACCTCACACTTTGACCTGGCGAGATCGCAGTACCCCGCTGCGTACCTCGCAAAACGAAGAAAACTCTGAACTTTGTTGATCGCGCTTCGGTTGCCGAAGCGGTCGATCGGTAGGTTCGCATCGTGCCCGGCCTCACGAACCGCCAAATCCTGCTGCGTCGCCGCCCGAACGGGCTACTCCGGCCCGGTGATACCGAGATGGTCAGCTCGCCGGCACCCGAACCCGCCGAAGGCGAGGCGCTGGTCCGCAACACATATGTCGGGATCGACGCCGCAGCGCGAACCTGGCTTAACGACCAGCCGGGCTATCTGCCGCCGGTGCAGCTGGGTGAGGTCATCAGGGCGGCCGGGATCGGCGAGGTGGTGGCGTCGCGCTGCGACGCCTACGCGGTCGGCGACGTGGTGACCACCCTGTCGGGTTTCCAGGAGTACGTCGTCGTCCGTGACGATATATTCACTACACCGATGCCCGGCGTGACCGACCAACTGGCGGTGATGTCGGTCTACGGACCGACCGGTGCCACCGCATACTTCGGTATGCACGACATCGGCCGGCCCCGGTCCGGAGAAACCGTGGTGGTCTCGGCGGCGGCCGGTGCCACCGGTTCCATCGCCGGGCAAATCGCCAAGATCGCGGGCGCCCGGGTGGTCGGCATCGCGGGCGGACCGCTGAAGTGCCGCGCGGTGGTCGAGGACTTCGGATTCGACGCGTGCATCGACTACCGGTCGGCCGGCCTGCCGGCGGCGCTCAAACAGCATTGCCCCCGAGGCGTCGACGTCTACTTCGACAACGTCGGCGGGCCGATCCTTGACGCCGTGCTGGGCCGCCTGGCGGCCAAGGCGCGGGTGGTGCTCTGCGGTGTCATCTCCAGCTACCTGACCGGCGAGCACCCGGGGCCGGCCAACTACGTCAACCTGTTGGCCAAGACCGCGCTCATGCAGGGATTCAACACGCTCGACCAGTGGGGCCGCTTCGATGAGGCGTTCGCCGCGCTGCGCCAATGGGAGCAACAGGGACTACTCGTACACCGCGAAACCGTCCTCGAGGGCATCGAGTCGTGCGTCGAGGCCCTCAACGGGCTGTTCATCGGTGTCAACAACGGCAAGATGTTGGTCAAGGTCAGCGAGCCCACGCCGGCCTGAACGTTTGCGTCAGCCGGTCATAGGATGTCGGATCGTGGGCATTCTGGTCGGCTTCGCGCCGTGGATCGTCTATTGGGTGCTTGTCGGCAACGTTCCCTTCACCACCTCCGTATTGGTCGCATTGGCGGTCGCGATCACCGCTTTTGCGATCGGCCTGCCACGACGGTCAGTGCGACGCACACTCGAAATCGGGGCTGTTGCAACGTTTCTGGTGCTCGCGGTTCTGACCTTCACGATGAGCCAGTCCGTCGTGGAACGGTGGATGCTACCGCTGAGCAACGCCGGGATCTTTCTGGCGGCTCTTGGCGGCGTGCTCATCGGCAAGCCCTTCGTGCGTGAGGTCGCCGAAGCGGGTCAGCCCGCGTTGCTGACCTGGATTTGGGTCGCGGTGTTCGCCGCTATGACGGTGTCATCCTCGGTCCCGCCGATCGTCGCGAATGACGTCACGATTCTCGATACGAAGCAACCCCTGGCGTTCGTGTGCTACTGGGTGATCCCGTCCGCACTGTTGGCGTCGGGGGCGTTCGCGTCACGACTGCTGACCGACAGGATGTCCACCGCGGTCGCCAACGTCGCACGTAAAACCACGTTTGTCGCGTACGACGAAGCCACCATCGACGAGCTGTACTACCTGGCTACCCAGCACGCCAACCGCGAAGTCGGTGCCGGTAAGGAGGCCTACGACGTCAAGGTCGGCGGTATGGGAACTCCTCTGGTGGGAGACGACGCTCGAAAGTCGTGGCCCGCGACGTATAAAGTCCGCGAGCGAGTTTGATCCGCGACTCGCCGGTGCAAACCGGGCCGGATGTCTGTTGGTGGAGGCCGGGTCGCCCTAGAGTAATCACCATGGCGACCTCCTCCAACCTGTGGCGCGACCGTGGGGGGAGGACCTCGCATGGTTTGCACGCAAAACCTCGCGCACTCGGCCGCAGGCGGGCGCGAAAAATGAGCCGGCAGTTCGCCGGCGTCGGCGTCGGAATCCCGGCGGCGCGCCTTCGGGAAATAGCGGCGGGTGCACCCTGCGCGTCCGATGAGTTCGTGAACGTGAATTTTGCGATCGTGGCCACCGAGACGAAACGCGAGGAGCGCATCGCGAAGTTCAAGCGCAGCCGACGCCGGGCCGTCTACTGGCTCATCGTGTCGGGCATGGTGCTGGCCGCACTGAACCTGCTGTTGTGCATGACCTACGTCTTCATCATCCTGGCTCTGCACGATTCCCCGTGGTGAACTGACCTCCCCGGGGCCGTGCAGCGGGCCTACCGGGACTGGCATCCTGGCCATGTGGGTTTGCTGTTTCGGTTGGCGGAACTTCTGATCGTGATAGTGCCGCTGGCCGGGGTGATTATCGCGGCGATCAAAGCGGTCTCCGCCAACAGGCGGCGAGTCGAGGAATCGCGCGACCCCGACCGGGCGGTGGCCGCGCCCCGCCAAAACACCGACGGCAATCAAGTCGCCCGGTGGCGGTCGTTGACACGCACCCTGGAGGAGCACGGCCGAACCGACGCCCGCTGGCTGGACTACGAACTTGACGTCGCCAGGCTCCTCGACTTCCCGCTGATGACCGACATGCGCGATCCGCTCACAATCGGTTTTCACCGAGCCAAGCT
>NZ_JBOHHI010000218.1:0-6715 GCF_050700595.1 Mycobacterium sp. | reverse complement strand
CAACGTCGCGGCCGAACTCAACGCGCGTCCCCGCAAGCGCTTCGGCTGGCGCACCCCCGCCGAAGAACTCAACCGACTACTCTCAGACCCGTCCGCCTTTGTTGCAGCGACCGCTTGAATCCAAGCTCGCACGTTTGCACCGTAGCCGCAGAATCAATCGCCCTGGTGGCCACCCGCAGCTGTCAGCGCGCCGAAGTCGTCGTCGGACAGCGTGATCTGCGCGGCGGCGAGGTTCTCCTCCAGGTGCGCCACGCTGGACGTGCCCGGGATCGGCAGCACCACCGGCGAACGCTTCAGCAGCCAGGCCAGCGCCAGCTGCGAGGGCGTCGCGTGGTGGTCGGCGGCGATCTGCCGCAGCGGCCCGTCGGGCGCCGCGAGCGGTCCGGCGGCCAGCGGGAACCACGGGATGAAGCCGATGTTCTGCTCGGTCGCGGCGTCCAGCAGCGGTCCGGCGGTGCGCTTGGCCAGGTTGTACTCGTTCTGCACCGACACGATCGTCGTGATCTGCCGGGCGGCCGTCAGTTGCTCGACGGTGATCTCGGACAGGCCGATGTGGCGGATCTTGCCCTCCTTTTGCAGCGCGACCAGCTCGCCGATCTGGTCTTCCGGCGGAACGTGCCGGTCGATGCGGTGCAGCTGGAACAGGTCGATGCGCTCGACGCCGAGGCGGCGCAGGCTCATCTCGCATTCCTGACGCAGATAGTGCGGATTGCCGAGCGGGATCCAGACATCCGGCCCGGTGCGCAGCAGCCCGGCCTTGGTCGCGATGAGCAGACCGTCGTAGGGATGCAGGGCCTCGCGGATGATCTCCTCGGACACGTAGGGGCCATACGAGTCGGCGGTGTCGATGAAGTTGACACCGAGCTCAACTGCGCGGCGCAACACCCGCACACATTCGGCGCGGTCGGCCGGCGGCCCCCACACCCCCTTGCCGGTGAGGCGCATCGCGCCGAAGCCGAGCCGGTTGACTGTCAGGTCGCCGCCGAGGGTGAACGTTCCGGATGCCTGGGCGATGGTTGTCATAGCGCCGACCGTACGCCGGGAAAACCTATCGGCCGCGAGGGCATGGCAAGCTGGGCGCGTGGACTTGCACACGCTGGCCGATCTGCCGCTGACCTATCCCGAAGTGGGCGCGACCGCCGGACCGCCGCCACCGGGCTACCGCCACCTCGGCTTCGCGACGCAAATCGGCGCGGGTCAAAAACGCTTCGACGACGCCGCCGATGCGCTCATGCACTGGGGCATGCAGCGCGGCGCCGGACTGCGGGTGATAGCCAGCAGCGAAGTCGTGACGGTCGGCGCGGTGGCGCTGGTCGGTATCGGTTTCCTGCAGGCGCCTTGCCGCGTCGTCTACGTGATCGACGAACCCGAGGTACGGGGATTCGCCTACGGCACGCTGCCGGGTCACCCCGAGTCCGGCGAGGAACGGTTCGTGGTGCGCCACGACCCGGTGACGGCCGCGGTGTTCGCGGAGGTGTCGGCGTTCTCCCGGCCGGTGACGTGGTGGACCAGGGCCGGCGGGCCGATCACGACGTTGGCCCAGCGCGTCATCGCCAAGCGCTACGTGCGCGCGGTGTGACGCACCGGGCGGCCGGTCAGGGACGCACGCAGTCAGTGATGCGCGGCCCTGTCGTGGTGGACGGCGTCGGCGTGGACGGCTTGAGCCAGCCGGGCCAACACGACCGCGGATACCAGCAGACCGAAGTCGCGCAACGCGATGTCGTAATAGCCGGACAGCGTGAGCAGGTCGACGATGATCCCGGCCAGCCAGGCTGCGACCACCCAGCCGCCGATCCGCGGCGCGACCGCGACCAGCACTCCGGCCACGATCTCGATGATCCCGACCAGGTACATGCCGGTTGTCGCATCACCGGGGAGGATGTGATCGATCCAGGGGGCCAGATACTTGCTCCAGCGATCCGGGTCGGTGGGCAGGAGATTGAAGAACTTGTCCAAGCCGAACAAGATCGGCGCGACGGTGAACAGGGTGCGTAGCACGAAGAACGCCTCGAACTTCGGATCCTTCAACCGCTCCCGGAGAGTAGGCGTTGCGGGCGTTTGGTAAGTACTCATGACGACTCCTTCGTTCTAAGAGATCATAATTTTTATGTTAGAACGGGTAGAATCTATCGTCAAGACTTTTACCTGTTAGAAAGACCCGCGACCCCAGGCCGCGAGCAGGTGTTCCGCGCCGGTGCACATCCGCTCGATGACGTCGCCCGCCGACGCCACCTCGGTGATCATCCCGACGCCCTGGCCGGCGTCGACCGGCGCGATGCGGTAATCCTCGGCGGCGATCGCGGCGGCGAGCTCTGCCCCGGCGCCGGGGTCGTCGGCAAGCGCGTCTTCGCGGCCGGCCCACCGTGCGGCGAAGTCGTTGCGCAGCACCCGCGACGGGAACCGGCCCGGCCAGGAGAAGCCGCGAGCGATGTCGAACACCCGGGTGGCGGTGGTGTCGGTCTCGCGGGCGGCGATCAGCGCCCGGCGGGTGGCGTCGCTGGTCAACGCCTCCGCGCAGGCCGACAGGCAGGTACCCACCCACGCCCCACTGGCGCCGGCGGCCAGCACCGCTGCCAGGCTGCGCGGCGAGGCGATGCCACCGGCGGCCAACACCGGTACCGACACCGCGTCCAGTACGGCGTCCAGCAGCGGCAGCGTCGCGATCGTTGCCGTGCCGTGTCCGCCGCCTTCGGCGCCACGCGCCACCACGACGTCGACTCCGCTATCTTGTGCCCGCCGCGCCTCGACGCTGTCGTAAACCTGTGTCGCGACAGTGATTCCGGCGCCATGCGCGCGAGAGACCCATGACCAGTCGGTACCGAAGCTGACCGACAGCAGGACGGGCCGCGCGGCCAGCGCGGCATCGAGCAGTTCCGGCTCCCGGCGGATCACCCAGTCCACCAAGCCGATTCCGAACGGGCCGCGGACGTATTGCAGCTCGCCATTCAGCGCCGACGTCGACCCGGCACTGCCCATGCCGACCATGCCCAGCCCCCCCGCCGCGGTCACCGCGGCGGCCAGCCGTCCGCCGGCAGCTCCGCCCATCGGGGCGTTGATGATCGGCACCCGCAGTCCCAGACCGCGTGACCATGGCGTCGCCAGCACAGCGCCCGGCTACGCCGACGGGATGTTCTTCACCACGGTGAGGATGACCACCGAGTCCTCGATCGACTCCAGGGCGTGCCGCACCGGCGGGATGGTGACATAGTCGCCGGCCTTGCCCTCCCACGCCTCGTCGCGGGTGGTGAGCCGTACGCGTCCCTCGAGGACCTGTAGGGTCGCCTCTCCGGGACTGTCGTGTTCTTGCAGTTTCTGCCCGGTGAGCATGGCCACCACGGTCTGGCGGAGCTCGAGGGCATGGCCGCCGTGAATGGTGTGCGCCGCCCGGCTGCTGTGCGCTTTTTGTGCGGCGGCCAGTTGTTCGGCGGCCAAACTGGTCAGCGAGATGGATTGCATCAATGCGCCTTTCCGTCCGGGGTCGGCTGTCAGAAGTCCCTCAGCTGGATAGTAGAAGAATCCCGGCCCCGGCCAACGCGAGCACCTTGATCAGCTCGAGGCCGACATAAACGTAGTGACCACGCGAACGCGGCGCCTCGAGGCCGTCGACCACCGCATCGGAGCGGCGGTTCAACCGCGGCCGCACCGCCCCCAATTGCAGGCCCAGCGTCGCGAACGCGACGATGAACGCCACCGTGACAGCGGCCTGAGGCGGGCCGGCCACGGCGGTCGCCAGGATCACCACGGCGAAAACGACCTCCACGCTGTTGAGCGCGCGGAAGACCAGACGGCCGATGCCGAGCCCGATCGGCAGTGTGACGCCCCGTGCGCGGAACTTCAGTGGCGCTTCGAGAAACGAAATTGCCAGCACCATGCCCAACCAGAGAAAGGTGACCGCAACCGCGACCGCCGGCCAGGTGCTCATCTGGCAGTGCCCTGCGGGCCGAGATGGGCCAGGCACAGATCCGGTTCGGCGAACGAGTCGAGCCGGTCGACCTTGATCGGTGCCTGCCAAGTCTCCAGCATTCCCTGCATCAGGCCCAGGTGGATCGGGCAGACCACGGCAGGTGAGGCTTCGGCCAGCTCCAGGAATGGACAGTGCCGCAGTCCGACCTGCGTCTCACCGCGACGTTCGGGCGCAAACCCCAACTCGTCAAGCACGTCCATCAGTTGCTCGATCGATTCCCCTATTTCGAGGGGACCGCCTGCTTCGGACCGGACGCCCGTTCCGGTCGGCGGCTTCAATCGCCGGCCCCATGCCCGGCCGGCCGCCAGCGCCTTGGCGCGCGGGTCACGGTCCGCGGCGAAGCCCATCGTGAGGATCTCGGCCAGAAGCCGGTAACGCCGCGGGCCGCCGCGATCCATCTGGCGGGTCGCCTGGAACATCAGCGGCGGCCGGCCCGGCCCTTTGTGGTCCAGCGCGACCTGCTCCACCCGGCCGTCGCTGACCAACGTGTCGAGATGGAAGCGAACGGTATTGGGGTGCACGTCAAGCTCGCGGGCGATCGCGACGATGCTCATCGGAGCGGTCGCCGCCTTCAATACTCGTAGTACGTCACGGCGGCGGCCGACGGGTTCCTCTACTGACTTGACGATGTCGCTTATTCTCCCGCAGATTCGTCGGCTTTCGGCAGGCCGGCCACCAATGGCGTGTCGACACCGAGCGCGCCGAGCTTAGCCGCCCCGCCCGGCGAACCGAGCGGCTCGTCGCGTCCCGCCAGCGTCTCGGCGAAGAACACCGCGTTGTCCGCCAGGTACGGTTGCAGATCTTCGGGGAGATCGTCTTCGTAGTAGATCGCCTCAACCGGGCAGACCGGCTCGCAGGCCCCGCAATCCACACATTCGTCCGGGTGGATGTAGAGGGCGCGACCGCCCTCGTAGATGCAGTCGACCGGGCACTCCTCCACGCAGGCCCGGTCCAAGACATCAACGCATGGCTTCCCGATCACGTAGGTCATGCCGTGGAGTTTACACAAGTTGATTTGTAAAAACTAGAGCTGGGTTTCAGCCGCGCAAGATAGGCGAGGCTTCCCTGGCATGCCGGTAATGCGGTAGTGTTTCCACAAGCTACATTGTAAAAACTCTGAAAGGGCGAAACCCAATGGTAGACACCGAACTCGACGTCCGAGAGCTGCGCAAGCCGGACAAGCACCCGACGATCTTCGCCACCTATGGCGGGCTTGCGGCCGGCGAATCGTTCGTGCTCGTCAACAACCACGATCCGAAGCATCTGCACGACGAGTTCGAGACCGACCATGCCGGCAGTTACGGCTGGGAGTACGTCGAGAAGGGTCCCAAGGTCTGGCGGATCCGGATCACCAAACTGGCCAGCACCCCACTCCCCCGCATCCTTGCCAATACCGCTGACGTGGCCGACGCCGCCGACGTCACCGGGGCGGTGTGGAAGCTGGAGGTCCGCGAGCGCGACCTGGACTCGAACGTCATCGCGCTCGCGCCGGGCGGCGGGATCGACGCCCACACCGGGGCCGATGTCGACGTGTTGATCCACGTGCTTTCCGGCAGTGGACGACTGACCACCGAGCAAGGCGATATCGACCTTGCCCCCGGCGCCCTGCTGTGGCTGCCGAAACGATCACGCCGCCAGTTCAGCGCCGGCCCGGACGGGTTGCGTTACCTGACCGTGCACCAGAAGCGAGAAATCCTGCCCCTGACACCGACTGTGCGACAGGCCGTCTGATGAGCGACCCACAGCGAAACGTTCAACCTGACGCGATACCGCAGGCAAGCCGTGGCGACGACGCGCGGCGATCGCCAGCGCGGCGGAGCCGGGCGCAGCGGGTCGCCGCCGACGACGCCGTGCAGGGGCACTGGCTGCTGGCGCGGCTGGGAAAGCGGGTGCTGCGCCCGGGTGGCATCGGGCTCACCCGCACTCTGCTGGGCAGTGCCGGTATCGCCGACGCCGACGTGCTCGAGTTGGCCCCGGGGATGGGCCGCACCGCGACCGAGATCCTTACCCACCACCCCCGGTCGTATATCGGCGCTGAGCAGGACCCCGACGCCGCGGGAACGGTGCGGGGCATCGTCGCCGGGTACGGGGACGTCCGGGTCACCGACGCCGCCGACACCGGATTGCCTGACGCCAGCAGAGATGTCGTGATCGGGGAGGCGATGCTCACCATGCAGAACGACACGACCAAGGACAGCATCGTCGCCGAGGCGGCGCGAGTGCTGCGGCCGGGTGGGCGCTACGCCATTCACGAACTCGCACTCACGCCGGACACCATCTCCGACGAGGTCAAGACCGACGTCCGGCAGTCTCTCGCGCGTGCGATCAAGGTCAATGCCCGCCCGTTGACGGTGGCCGAATGGACACAATTGCTGGCCGACCGCGGGCTGGTCGTCGACGACGTCGCAACGGCACCGATGGCGCTGTTGCAGCCGCGGCGGCTGATCGCCGACGAGGGTCTGCGGGGGGCGCTGCGGTTCGCCAAGAATCTGCTCACCCACCACGACGCCCGCCGGCGCGTGTTGATCATGCGCCGCACCTTCCGCAAACACCGCGACCGATTGATCGCCGTGGCGATTGTCGCGCACAAACCGGCCACCTAACCGGGCTCCGGGCAATTTCGGGCCTTAGCCTCGATCCACGGATGAATTGACGGTGGTTCGGGTGTCGGTATGAGGAAAGTGCCTTCTGAGCTGGGATGATTGGAGTTTCCACACAACAATCTGACCCGACGAGAAAGGCACTTCCGGT
>NZ_JBOHHI010000217.1:0-15238 GCF_050700595.1 Mycobacterium sp. | reverse complement strand
GACGTTGGGCACGTACAACACCGACAACAGCGCGAGACTGAACTGGCCGAACACCGAATCGGTGATTGCGAAAAGCTGGTGCATCGTCGCCCAATGCACCACCAGCGAACAGGCGGTGACCACACCGGACAGCCCCACCAGCGCCAACACCCCGGCCGTCGCGGCGCGCAGCGACTCGGCCAGCCAGGCCGGCAGCGGCGAGCCCGCCAGGGCGCGCCGGCCCGCCCGCGAACCCACCCCGATCACCGCACCGATACCGTGCACCACCAGCACGCTGACGAACGCGCGCAAGGCATTGGGCGTCTGCAGCTCGGTGATCACCGACGCGGCATCGTGGATGACCGCCAGCGCGATGGCGGCGATCAGCAGCGGCCCGCCCAGTGCCGAGGCCACCACCCACCGGATGACGAACCACGACCCCGTCGTGCGGGTGGCCTGCGCCGTGGTCCGCGCCGTGCCCCACACCATCAGCAGGACCGGCAACAGCGGCATCACCCCGAGTTCACGGCCGCCGATCGAAATCGGCACCTGGTGCACCCCCAGCCAGATGCTGGCGATGGCACCCAGGGCGCCGGTCATGTCGCTGTTGGCCAGCAGCAGTTGCAGCAGCGTCACCGCGGCGATGATGACCAGCGCCACCACCGCCGGCCCGAACGCCACCCGGAGTAAGTCGCGCGCCTGATACGCGCCGGTTGCGCGACTGTCGTGCACCTGCGTCACTCTTCGCGCACGTCACTCAGTGCGCGGCCGACTACGGCTGTCCAGGGCCCGCGGACGACGACTGCTGGCCTTGGCCGTGTCCCTGCTGGTCGCGCTCCTGGCCGCCGTGATTCCCCGAGTCGCCGCGATTGAAGACCTGGGTGGCCGAATCGGATCCGGCCGACGACGGTGGCGGACCGAAGCTGGGGAAGCCGGTCGGCGGGGTGGCTGCCCCCTGCTGCGGCCCGGACTGCGATTGCTGCGGCCCGGACTGCGAGCCGATCGTGCCGAAACCACCGGTCGAAGGCCCGCTCGACAGCCCAACCGTGGGGGACGACGAGTAGCCGCCGTATTGCGACCCATACCCGGACTGCTGGGGGCCATGCTGCTGATAGGGCGCCTGCTGCTGACCGTAGTAGCCGCCGGGCTGGCTGCCGTACTGCCCGTACTGGTTGTACTGGTTGTATTTGGGCCGCGGCGCAGGCGGAGTGATGACGCCCGCGTCCAGCAACTGCGCCCCGGCCGCGGCGAAGGCCTGCAGCACGACGCAGGCCAGCACCAGCCACACCTCCCAGCCGCCACCGGAGGCGTGGATCGTGCTTTCGATGGCCAGCAGCGCACCCAGCGCGGAGATCGCCGTGACCACCGGAACATAGTTTTTGGCCTTGGGCAGCAGACCGGTTGCCGCCAACAGCGCCGCCAGCAGGGCGGCAGCGACCGGGAAACCGCCGCCCTTGTGGGTCAGCTCGTCGCCCGACGACAGCGCGGTGGTAGTCGTCACGCCGAAACTGACGAAATAGGCCACCAGGCCGAGCACGATCACCGCACCGATCAGGTAGGGCTGGGGCTTGCCGGCGTTGTCGTTGGATTTGGCGAACGACGGAGTGGAGGCTCCGTAGGAGCCAGGCGACTGCGCGGACGGATATCCCGAACTGCCGGGCGAGTAGGTCATGACTTCTCCTGTGCTTCCAGTGTCGTTGCGGCGCCGCCATCGTGCGGCGCTGTACTCGCAGGCGCCGCTCCCCGCGACGCCACGTCGGACCGCTCCATGAACGCCCGGATGCCGCGGGGGCGTTGCGATGCGATTCGATCATCCACGCTAGCGCACCTTCGCGACCGGCGTCGCTGCGCGCGTGCCCGTCTGGGGGACCCCCGGCTTGCCCACGAGATTGGAACACGTTCTAATTCAGGGCATGGATTACGGGCTCGTGCTGTTCACCAGCGATCGCGGTATCACGCCGGCGGCGGCTGCCACTCTTGCCGACAACCACGGTTTCCACACATTCTACGTTCCCGAACACACCCATATCCCGGTCAAGCGTCAGGCCGCGCACCCGACGACGGGCGATGCCTCGCTGCCCGATGACCGCTACATGCGCACGCTGGACCCGTGGGTCAGTCTGGCGACGGCGTGCGCGGTGACATCACGGGTGCGGCTGTCAACCGCGGTGGCATTGCCGGTCGAGCACGACCCCATCACGCTGGCCAAATCAATTGCCACCCTCGACCATCTGTCCGGCGGGCGGGTGAGCCTGGGTGTGGGATTCGGTTGGAACACCGATGAACTCGCCGACCACGGCGTGCCAGCCGGGCGGCGCCGCACGATGCTGCGCGAATACATCGAGGCGATGCGGGCGCTGTGGACCGAGGAGGAAGCGGCCTACCAGGGCGAGTTCGTCAACTTCGGGCCGAGCTGGGCCTGGCCCAAGCCGGTCCAGGCACACATCCCGGTGTTGGTCGGCGCGGCCGGCACCGAGAAGAACTTCAAGTGGATCGCGCGCAGCGCCGACGGCTGGATCACCACCCCGCGCGACTTCGACATCGATGAGCCGGTGAAATTGTTGCAGGAAACCTGGGCGTACGCCGGGCGGGAGGGCGTGCCGCAGATCGTAGCGCTGGACTTCAAGCCGGTGCCCGAAAAGCTTTCGCACTGGGCCGAACTGGGTGTGACCGAGGTGCTGTTCGGCCTCCCCGACCGCTCCGAAGACGAAGTCGCCGCCTATGTGGAACGGCTGGCCGGCAAGCTCGCCGCCGCGGTGTGACGCGAGCCCTCTCGGCAAGGGCATCCCGTCACCGATTGCGCCAGCGGTCGAGGCGCTGGCCGAAGGCCGGAGCACGCAACAGCTCGGCTTGTGCGACTGCTTCGGCGCGGTGTCCTCCATGTCGGAGGAGCGCCTTCGTTCGAGCGATGGCGTCGCGGGATCGGGTCGCCAGTGTTGTTCCGAAGCTGATGGCGTCGTCGAGTGGTGTTTCGGTGACGCGCGTGACCAGGTGGCGTTCCTGTGCCTGCTGGGCGGCGAGCGGTCGGCCCGAGAGGCAGATCTCCAGTGCGACGTCGGGGCCGGCGAGACGTGGGAGGTTTTCGGTGAGCCCGTAGTCCGGGATGAGGTCCATCTCGATGAACGTGGCGATGAAGATCGACCGTGGCGAGGCGTAGCGGATGTCACATCCCAGGGCAATGCCCCAGCCGCCGCCGACCGCGGGTCCATCGATGGCGGCGATCACGGGAACGGGTGCATCGCGAATGACGTCAAGAACACGGAAGGCAGCGTCAAGCATGAGGCGGTCGGGCGGGCGATCACGCAGGAGGTCGAAATCGGCGCCCGAGCTGAAGGCGTCGCCGTCGCCGGTCAGCACGACCGCGCTGACCGCCGGGTCCTTCCCGGCATCCTCGATCACCGCGGGGAGCCCGAGGACGATCGCCTCGGTCAGGGAGTTCATCCGGCCCGGATGAGAGAGCGTCACGCGCACGACGCCGCGTGCGGGGCGGTCGATCAGGATCTGGTCTGCTTTGGCGGCGCTCATCGGTCTTGACTCGGCCAGTACTCGTCGCGCAGTTTGCGTTTGAAGATCTTGCCGCTGTCCTCGCGCGGGAGGTCGGTGCCGAACTTGACGAGCCGCGGGACCTTGAAGCCGGCGAGGCGGTCACGCAGCCAGGTCTTGATCGCGTCGGCGTCGGCGGTCCGGCCTTGCTGGAGTTCGATGACGGCGGCTACCGATTCGCCGTACTCGTCGTCGGGAATGCCGAACACGGCGCAGTCGGCGATGTCGGGGTGCAGATGCAACTCGGCCTCGATCTCGGCCGGGTAGATGTTGACACCGCCGGAGATGATCATGTCCGTGCTGCGGTCGCAGACGTACAGGAACCCGTCTTCGTCGAAGTAGCCAACGTCGCCGACGGTGACCAAGCCGTCGCGCTCAATGGCACGGCGCTTTTCGTCGCGGTTGTGGTAGGTGAAGTCGCCGGCGGCGCCGTTCCATATGTAGATTTCGCCGACGTCGCCCGGGCCGAGCAGCCGGCCGTCGTCACCGAGCACCCGGACCTCGGCACCGCCGAGCGGGCGGCCGACCGTGCCCGGGTGCGCCAGCCACTGGTTACTGTCGCAAGCGACGACGACGCCGGTCTCGGTGCCGCCGTAGTATTCATTGACTATCGGGCCGAACCAGTCGATACACGCGCGCTTGATCTCCGGCGGGCACGGCGCGGCGGCGTGAGTGATCGACCGCAGCGACGAGAGGTCGTAGGTGTTGCGCACCTTTTCCGGCAGGCGCAGCAGCCGAATCATCATGGTCGGCACCAGGTGCAGTGCATCGATGGCGTAGCGCTCGACGAGCCCCAGCAGCGCCTCCGGTTCGAACTTGGACTGGAAGACGACCAGCCCTCCGGTACGGCCGGCAAGTAGGGCAAACACGTTGGGCGCCGAGTGGTACATCGGACCGCATGCGACGGTGCGCATGCCAGGTGCCACACCGAGCCAGCCCATCTGTGCGGCGAGGTCCGGGTTGGTCATATCCAGCGGCGAGAACCGCTGAACTCCCTTGGGCCGGCCGGTCGTACCGGACGTGTAAATCATGCTCGGCGGCGCGTCGCGCGGCTCGTGCTCCCACGGTGGCGCAGCGCCGATCTCGGCGTCCCAGGACGGGCCGCCGGTGCCCCGTTCAATGCCGTAGGCGGCGGCGATCTCCGGGGGGGTGTCGACGACAAGCACCTCCGCGCCGCCGGGCACCCGGTCGAGCAGGTCGGCGTGGACGACGACCAGCTTGGCCTCCGAGTCCTCGAGGATGTAGGAGACCTCCGCGCCTCGGTAGTGCCAGTTGATCGGAACGGCGATGGCGCCGAGCGTGGCTGCGGCGTAGGAGGCCTCCACGAACGGAAAGTCGTTGCGCAGCATGATCGCGATCCGGTCGCCCTGGCCGACCCCGAACCGATCGAGAACGGTTGCCGCACACTGCACGCGCTCGGCGGTCTCCTCGGCGGAGCGATACCGGTCACCCGATATGAATCCCGTGACTGTCCGTGGATTGTCAATGAGCTGCACGGTTCACCCCTGCCGACGGCTTATACTTAACTAATGGGTAAAGTATACAACGGACCGATGCGCACGACCGAAAAGCGTCCGGCCGCGACCCGGCGGCGCAACCGGCCCAACCGGTATCCGGACGAGCTCCTGCTCGACGCGGCGGCCGAGGTCTTTCACGGCCACGGGTTCCACGACGCGTCGATGGTGGACATCGCCGCCCGAGCCGGCGTGACCAAGCCGACCCTCTATGCGCGGCTCGGCAGCAAGGACCTGCTCTACGACCGCGTCATGGAGCGGATCGCGCAGTCGCTGATCGACGCCATGATCGCCGGCTACGAGGGCGTCGAGACGGAAGAGATGGCCGAGGCGATAGCCCGGCCCACCCGCGCGTTCTTCGGCTGGGTGCGGGCGAATCCGGTCGGCTTTCACCTGCTGTTCGAGCGCGACCACGGCACCGTCGCGGGCGTCGATTACCGTGACCGCGCTTTGGGCACGCTCACCGAGCTCGTCGAATCCGGTAACACGCGCTACCTTCGCGAGCGCGGGCTGCGCAGGGGTCGCGCCACCGGTCTGGTCGCGGCGGCGTGCGTCGGCATCTGGGACCACGTCGCGCGCTGGGCCGCCGCGCACCACCTCCTCGACGACGTCGACCCGGTGGAAGTCTGCACCGCCTTGATCGCCAGCGGCCTTCAGGGCGTCAATCCGGAGATCGTCGCAACGCTTCGCGCCCGCCGCAGGGACTGAGGCCTCGCAATCACGTGCTCAGCGAAGAGTGCAGCGGTTGCCGTAGTCGAACGAGCGCACCGACACCGGCCGCCCGAGCGGATCCCCGTCGGTCAGCAGCGCGATCAGGTCGTCGTCCTCGGTGGTCGCCAGAAACCGGCTGTCGTCGGCGTCGAGCCGGCCGATGATGATCCCGGTCAGCCGACCGTCGTCGCGGCGGACCGTGTAGGTCTCGACGGTGCCGGGGCCGTCGGCCTGCTCGGTCACCGACTGGGTGGGTGTCTCGGCGATCTGGGCCTGCAACTGCGGGCTGCGATCCGGTTTCCATTGCACCGGCGTGGTGGAGTAGATCCCCACCGAGTACTTGCTCATGATACCGCCGTTGGCACCGACGAGGCCGAATTGTCCTGGGGCGCTTCTCATCCGAGCTACGGTCTCCGCCACGCCGTGCATCGAGTAGTTGTTGCCGGCGCCGCCGAAGAACGGCAGACCACCGGTCAGGGTCAGCCCACGCGGACCGTCCGGCGCGATTCCCGTGCCGTCGCAGATGTTGAACACCGGGACCGGGAAGCAGCTGTACAGGTCGAACGTGGCGATGTCGTCGATCCCGACGCCGGCGACCGCGAGCGCTTCGCGCACCGCTATCACCGCCGACGGGGCGTGCCCCAGATCGGGCCGATCCAGCAGGCTCTGCTCCTCCAGATCGGCGTGACCGTGCAAAAACACCCAGTTCTCTTCCGGCACACCCAGTTTGCGCGCGGCTTCTACCGACATCAGCAACGCGGCCGCGCCCTGGTTCACCTGGTCACGTGCGACCAGCAGCCTCGGGTACGGTTCGGAGATCATCCGGTTGCGTTCGGTGACCGCGATCAGTTCCTCGACGGTGCGCTCGACCGGCGCGGCGGCGAACGGATTGCCGGCGGCGACTGTAGTGAACGGCGCGAACAGCTCACCCATCGAACGCAGATAGTCGGCCGGACCGAGCCCCGTCCCGGCCCGTCGAGCGTTTTCCAGCAGACCGTATTGGGTGGGCGCATCGACCAGGCCGTGCACAACTGTGTAGCGCGAGATGAGTCCCTCCAAGCCGTGGCCGCGGTCTTCGAGCGCGCCGTCGACGGTCTCGGAGAAGTCCGGCCGGTTGTCGGACCCGGCGAAGTAGCGGGTGGTCGAGGTCGCATCCGAGCCGAAGATCAGCGCGGCTCCCGACCGCCCGGCCGCGATCGCACCGGCCAGCTCGTTGATCAGATGCTGCGGGCCTTGTCCTCCAACGATTTCCAGGATGGCGCGGGCGGGGTCGGCCTCGATGCGGTTGGCGACCGATCGCGGGTAGTTGGTCGATTTGCCCAATACCGCCGTTGCCGGCCCGGAGATCTCGAACTGGCGCACGCCCGCGACGGTGTCGATCGCGGCAGCCACCTTGGTGACGTCGGCGCCGCAGTCATCCAGCGCGGCGCGCGCGGCGGCGGCGGCCAGCTCGACAGCCGACATGCCCCGGTAGTAGGCGTCGTCGACGCGCTCGGCGGCTTGCCCGATCCCGACGACGACGGGCGTGTGCGGGTCGACAGTCACGAGCTCTGCAGAATCTTTCGTGCCAGCGCCGCAGTCGCCGACGGCGTCTTGCCGACCTGGACGCCGGCGGCCTCCAGCGCTTCTTTCTTGGCAGCCGCGGTGCCCGACGACCCGGACACGATCGCGCCTGCGTGACCCATCGTCTTGCCTTCCGGTGCGGTGAATCCGGCGACATAGCCGACCACCGGCTTGGAGACGTTGGCCTTGATGTAGTCCGCGGCGCGTTCTTCGGCGTCGCCACCGATCTCACCGATCATCACGATGACCTTGGTCTCGAGATCCTTCTCGAACGCCTCGATTGCGTCGATATGAGTCGTCCCGATGACAGGATCACCGCCGATGCCGATCGCGGTGGAGAATCCGAGGTCACGCAGCTCGTACATCATCTGGTAGGTCAGCGTGCCCGACTTTGACACCAGGCCGATCGGGCCGGAGCCGGTGATGTTGGCCGGGGTGATGCCGGCCAATGCCTGGTCCGGGCTGATAACGCCCGGACAGTTCGGCCCGATGATGCGGGTCTTCTGCCCCTTAGAGACGTTGTAGGCCCACGCATAGGCGGTGTCTTGCACCGGGATTCCCTCGGTGATGACCACCAGCAGCGGGATCGCGGCGTCGATCGCCTCGATGATGGCGTCCTTGGCGAACTTCGGCGGCACGAAGATGATCGACACGTTGGCGCCGGTCTTCTCCATCGCCTCCACGACGCTGCCGAACACCGGCAGTTTGACAATCCTGCCGCCCTTGTTCTCATGGGTGACGGTGGTGCCGGCCTTGCGCGCGTTCACCCCGCCGACGATCTGCGTACCCGCTTTCAGCATGCGGGCGGTGTGAACGGTGGCCTCGCTGCCGGTGATGCCCTGGACGATGACCTTGTTATCCGCGTTCAGAAATATAGACATGTCGGTCATGTTCCTTTCAGTCAGGCGCGCGCCAGCTCGGCGGCCTTGTCGGCGGCCTCATCCATGGAGGGCACCAGCGTGACGAGGGGGTGGTTCGCCTCCGCCAAGATGCGGCGGCCTTCCTCGACGTTGTTGCCATCGAGGCGCACGACCAGCGGCTTGGTGGCCGCGTCACCGAGCATCTTCAGCGCCGTGACGATACCCGTGGCCACCGCGTCGCAGGCGGTGATGCCGCCGAACACGTTGACGAACACGCTCTTGACCTGATCGTCGCCCAGCACCACGTCCAGTCCGGCGGCCATCACCTCCGCCGACGCGCCGCCGCCGATGTCGAGGAAGTTCGCCGGCTTCACACCGCCGTGCTTTTCTCCGGCATAGGCCACGACGTCGAGCGTCGACATCACCAGGCCGGCGCCGTTGCCGATGATGCCGACCTGCCCGTCCAGTTTGACGTAGTTGAGGTCGTGCTCCTTGGCCTTCAACTCCAGCGGGTCGGTGGCCTCGCGGTCCTCGAACTCGGCGTGACCGGGCTGGCGGAAGTCGGCATTGGCGTCCAGGGTGATCTTGGCGTCCAGCGCCAAGATCTGATTGTCGGGCGTGCGCACCAGCGGATTGACCTCGACCAGGGTGGCGTCTTCGGCGACGAACAGATCCCAGAGCTTGGCGATGGTCACCGCCGCGGCGTCGAGCACTTCGGCCGGCAGGTGGCCCTGCTCGGCGATGGACCGCGCCAACGGCAGGTCGACACCGCTGACGGCGTCGATCCGAACTTTGGCCAGCCGCTCCGGTTTGGTCGCGGCGACCTCCTCGATCTCCATACCGCCCTCCACCGAGCACATGGCCAGGTAGGTGCGATTGGCCCGGTCGAGCAGAAAGGAGATGTAGTACTCCTCGGCGATGTCGCTGGCCTCGGCGACCAGCAACTTCTTGACAATGTGGCCCTTGATATCCAGGCCGAGGATGTTGCCGGCGTGGGTGTAGGCGTCCGCTGGCGTGGCGGCGTATTTCACGCCGCCGGCCTTACCGCGTCCACCGGCCTTGACCTGCGCTTTGACCATGACGGGGCGGCCGATTTCCTGCGCGATCGCCTTGGCGCCGTCGGCGCTGTCGGTCACCCGTCCCGGCGTGCTGGGAACGTTGTGCTTGGCGAACAACTCCTTCGCCTGATACTCGAAAAGGTCCATGGGCTCACTGTCTGCTGTGTCGACCGGTGATCGCTATGTGGTGGCAAGGTTTTGCGAACCTCGCTCCCGGGGGAACTGTATCGACCCGGCTAGCCGGCTCCGTCGCTGCATCGGCTGTTGTGGTGCAGGTCACCGACAGCGACACCGTGATGCAGATCACATTCTCGGGGAGGATGGCTGGCTTAGCTTGCGGGGCCCGTACCTCAGTGGTTAACGTCTCAGGGTCCAGATAACGTTATGGTTACGACCCGAGGGACATTCAGGTTGGCCCAGCATCGTTCTGTCCGGTCTCCTGTTGCGCGTGGCGGTACCGCCCGCTTGCCGGGGAGATCTCACCGATCCGACGACCGCTGGCCAGACCTCGACCGCAACGAGGTCACCGACATCATCCCGTTCAATGAGTTCGGCAATCTCGATGACCTGGACTTTAGCGAGAACACCGCGTTCGATACCGAAGCCGAGGTGCTGCGAGCCCCCGAACTCGACGATCTGCACGAGACCGACGATCTGACTCCGCTGCGGCTGGCCGGTCCCAGCGAGTCCTCGCCCGATCCGCCCACCGAGCGGTGCACCGACCTGCAGCTGCCCGACTTGCACGAGCTTGCCAACGACGTGGATGTCGCCGAGTTCCCGCCGCGTCGCGGGCAACACCGAAAGCAGGCCAGCGGTGCGGTCAAGGGCCGCGTGTTGATCGGTGCCATGGCGGCCGGCGCCGCTGCCGCAGCGGTGCATTCCGCCACCCATCCGTCCGACACCGCCAAGGCCGCGACCGTGCTGGCTGCCGAGGCCTCGGCGCCCATCGGGGGTGCAATCACCACGTCGCCGCGCGGCATGCAGATGGTGACGGTGAAGCCCGCCGCCAATGTCACCGTGCACAACGCGGAGCTCGCCAGGGGCGTGGCGTTCGCCCAGGAGCGTGCCCAGCGTGAAGCCCGATTGCAGCAACCGCTGTATGTCATGCCGACCAGAGGCTTATTCACGTCGAATTTCGGGTACCGCTGGGGTGTGCTGCACGCCGGGATCGACATCGCGAACTCGATCGGCACTCCGATCGTTGCGGTGTCCGATGGGATCGTCATCGACGTCGGCCCGACCGCCGGGTACGGAATGTGGGTCAAGATTCGGCACGCCGACGGAGCGGTCACCCTCTACGGTCACGTCAACAGCACAACGGTCAGGGTCGGTGAGCACGTGATGGCAGGCGATAAGATTGCCACGATGGGTAACCGTGGCAATTCGACCGGCCCGCACCTGCATTTCGAGGTACTGCTCAATGGAAGTAACCGAGTGAACCCGGTGCCGTGGCTGGCCGCGCGGGGGCTCAGCCTGGGTAGCTTTGCCGGTTGACCGGTGACCGACCCGACCGATTCCCCGGCCAGCGATAACACGCCCGAAAAGACTCCAGGCGGCACCGAAGACAGCACAGGAAGGGCCACCGCGACGTCATCCCAGGACCAAGCCCCCCAAACCCACATCATCCGGCGCGCGCCGACCACGCCGCTGCCGGTGATCGCGGACGACGCCCACACCACGCACATTCCGCGGCAGCCGCCGCCGCGCAACCCCTACTCCGCGCAGCGGCCCGGCACCCCGGTCAACCATCGCGACGAACCGAGCAGCCGGACAGCGGTGGCCGCCTGCGCGGTCAGCATCGTCAGTGGGTGGGCCACCTCGGTGGTGGCCACCGACCTGATCGGGGGCTGGTGGAAATCGGATGGACTGTTCTGCGTGGCCGTCGCTTTCCTGGCCCTGGTGTTTGCGCTGGCCACGGTGTCCGGCGTGATCCTGCTCCTGCAGCGTCGCACCCTGGGCCGCTACCTCATCGTGGCCGGGGCCGTGGTCGCAGTGCTGACCTACCTCGGCGTGTTCGTCGCCGGTGCCCGGGTCGCCTGGATCGTGCACTTGCTGCCGTTGCTGCCGATCGCCAGCGCGGTGCTGGCACTGCACCCGCAGACGAAACGCTGGCTGCCGGACGACAGCTGACGCCAGTTAAAGCTTCGCCAGCGGGGCGTGGTTGTGCATCAACTTGACTCGTCCCGAGCTGCCGAAGTCGATCAGCGACATCGCCGACTCCCCGACGCCGGAGACTTCCTCGACCCGGCCCAAGCCGTACTTGTCGTGGGAAACCCGGTCGCCGGGTTGCAGCACCAGCAGCGGACGCTTGCCCGCCGACGCGCGGGCCGGTGAAGGGCGCGCGGGCCCGAACCGACCGGCGCCGCTCACCGGTGCGGACAACGACGGCGCGGGATCGCTGCGCCGCCAGTCGATCAGCTCGACAGGAATCTCCCGCAGGAACCGAGACTCGGGATTGAGTACCGGCTGTCCCCACGACGACCGGACCTTGGCTCTGCTCAGGTAGAGCCGCTGGCGTGCCCGGGTGATTCCGACATAGGCCAGCCGTCGTTCTTCCGAGAGCTCACCCGGGTCAGCCAATGCCCGCATGTGCGGGAACATCCCGTCCTCCCACCCGGTGACGAACACCACCGGGAACTCCAACCCCTTGGCGGTGTGCAACGTCATCAAGGTGACCAAACCAGCGCTGTGTTCCGGGATTTCGTCGCTGTCGGCGACCAGCGACACCCGTTCCAGAAACTCCGCCAGCACACCGGTGTCCGGTACGTCTTCGTCGTCGAGGATGTCGGCCGTCTCGTCGAACGCGGCAGCATTCGCCCGATCGGCGGCGAATTCGTGTGCGACACTGACGAGTTCGTTCAGGTTATCCAGCCGCGCCAAGTCCTGCGGATCATTGGAGGACTCCAACTCCGCCCGGTATCCGGTGCGGTCGAGCACCGCCTCGACCAGTTCACCGAGCTCGCCCTGCGACGAGTCGAGGCGACCGCGTAGCTCGCCGAGCATCTCGACGAAACCCGCAATCGCTTTCACCGAACGGGAATTCAGCATCGGTACTTTGCCGTCAGCAGCCGCATCCAGCGCGTCGGCGAAACTACTGCCGGTGTTCTCGGCGTAGACCGCCACGCAAGCTTCGGCGCGGTCCCCGATGCCGCGCCGCGGCGTGTTCAGGATGCGCCGCAGGCTGACCGCGTCCCCGGGATTGTCCAGCACCCGCAGGTAGGCGACCACGTCACGGATTTCCTTGCGCTCGTAAAACCGCACGCCGCCAACGACTTTGTACGGAATACCAGCCCGGATGAACACCTCCTCCAGCGACCGCGACGAGTTGTTGGTGCGATAGAAAACAGCCACATCGTTGAAAGTGATCTCGCCCTGCTGCACCAGCGCGTCGATTTCCTCGGCAACGAACCGTGCTTCGTCGTGCTCGTTGTCGGCGACGTAACCGATGATCAGCTCGCCCTCCCCGGCGTCGGTCCACAGCCGCTTCTCCCGACGCCCGGAGTTCCGCGAGATCACCGAGTTGGCCGCCGACAGGATGTTCTGCGTCGAGCGGTAGTTCTGTTCCAACAGGATTGTGGTCGCGTCGGGATAGTCGCGTTCGAAGTCTTCGATATTGCGGATGGTGGCGCCGCGGAACGCATAGATCGACTGGTCGGCGTCGCCGACCACGCACAGCTCGCCGGGCGCAACACCGTCCCCGGCGTCGCGGCCGACCAGTTCGCGCACCAGCACGTATTGCGCGTGGTTGGTGTCCTGGTATTCGTCGACCAGGACGTGCCGGAACCGCCGCCGGTAATGCTGGGCGATCTGGGGGAAGGTCTGCAACACCGCGACCGTCTCGCCGATCAGGTCATCGAAATCCAGCGCGTTAGCCGCCCGCAGCCGGTGCTGGTATTCCGAGTAGACGACCGCCACGGTGCGGGCCAGGTCGTCGGAGTCGTCCGACAGATCGGACGTCGCCTGCCCGGTGTCGATCAGCTCGTTCTTCAGGTTGGAGATGGCGTTGGCGAGCAGCCGCGGTGAGTAGCGCTTGATGTCGAGGCCCATGTCCTTACCGATCATCTGCAGCAGTCGCCGCGAATCGTCGGCGTCGTAGATCGAGAAGTTGGAGTTGAGTCCGGGGACCAGCGACGCCTGGTTGCGCAGGATCCGCACGCAGGTCGAATGGAAGGTCGACACCCACATAGACCGGGCCCGGGCCCCCACTAACCGCACGACGCGTTCGCGCATCTCGGCGGCCGCTTTGTTGGTGAACGTGATGGCCAGGATCTGACCCGGACCCACGTCACGTGCGGCCATCAGGTAGGCGACCCGTCGCGTCAGGACCGCGGTCTTGCCGGAGCCCGCACCCGCGACGATCAGCAGCGGCGAGCCCTCGTGCAGCACCGCCCGGCGCTGTTGCGGGTTGAGGCCGTCGAGAAGTTGGTCTGCATCGTCGCCGGCGGTCATGTCTGTCCAAACTTACCGCCGTTCGGCGACACCTTTGCGCGGGCACGGTCCTTAGTGGCACACTGAATCAGTGCTCTACCTGCAGCATCGATTTTTCTACGGGTACCGGTCGGCGGTGCCCGTGGTTTAGCTGCTTCCCAGAGCCCCGCGGTCCGCATCCGGATCCGGGGCTCGTCTGTTGTGTGAGGCCGGAACGCGGATGAGACCAGATCCCACCAACAGCGAGGACCCACTTATGAGTACAGAAGCTGAACAGCTCCCCGACATCGACCAGCTGCGCCACGAGATCGACCGGCTCGACGCCGAGATCCTGGCCGCGGTCAAACGTCGCACCGAGGTGTCCCAGGCCATCGGCAGGGCGCGGATGGCCGCCGGGGGCACCCGGCTGGTGCACAGCCGCGAGATGCAGGTGATCGAGCGCTACAGCGAGCTCGGCGCCGACGGCAAAGGCCTCGCGATGCTGTTGCTGCGCTTGGGTCGCGGCCGGCTCGGTCAGTGATCCGCACCGGCCCGGCCGGAATAACGTCAGCGCAGCGCAAGCTTGTAACCACCATGACCAGCTACACCTCGGACACCATCCTCGGCGACGTCATCACCACCGACCCGTCGCGCACCCGGATACTGGAGCGCTTCGGTATCGACTACTGCTGTGGTGGTCAACGGCCTATTGGCGAAGCGTGTACGCAGGCGCAGGTCGACGTCGGTGAGTTCCTCACCGCCTTGAATGCCGCGGAGCCCGGGCAACGGGCGGACTGGGCGGATCTCGACGATGCCGCGTTGATCGACCACATCCTCGACACCCATCACCGGTTTTTGTGGGATGAGTTTCCGCGGATGTCCGCACTGGTGGACAAGGTGGCCCGGGTCCACGGCCCCAACCACGAAGAGCTGGCCCGGGTGCGGGAGGCATTCGGCGAATTGCGGGCCAAAGTGGAGCCGCACCTGCGCACCGAGGAGACCGTGCTGTTCCCCGAGCTGCGCACGCGTGGCGGCGCGATCTCCGACCAGTTGCGGGCCGCGCTGCGGGAGAACATGGAACAGCACGACCGTGCCGGCGAACTACTCACCGAACTGCGTCAACTCACCAGTGGTTATGCGGTGCCCGCAGATGCCTGCGCGTCGTATACGGCGATGCTCGGTGGACTCCAGGAGATGGAATCCGACCTGCACATGCACGTGCACAAGGAGAACAACGTGTTGTTCCCGCGGGTGCTCGCCACCGCGTGAATCGGATTCTGGTCGCCGGGGGCACCGGGACGGTCGGGCGGGTCGTGACCCGGCGTCTCCTCGACGCCGGAGCAACCGTCCGAGTGCTGAGCCGCGGCGTGCGCCGACAAACCCGGATGGGCGATGCGGAACATGCCGTTGGCAATGTCAAGACCGGCGAAGGACTCGACGAGGCGATTTCCGGCGTCGACACCGTCGTGGTGTGCGTCGACCCGGTGCATCATCTGGTCGATGCAGCGCTCGCAGCCGGAAAACCGCATCTGGTCTACATCTCCATCGTCGGAATCGACCGGATACCGCTGGGCTATTACCAGCGCAAACTCGCCGACGAGCA
>NZ_JBOHHI010000216.1:0-3413 GCF_050700595.1 Mycobacterium sp. | reverse complement strand
GCGCAACGCCCAGCCGATCTGCCCGACGCTGATCCGGGCGAACCGCGCGAAAAGGCCGATCTGCCAGATCCTTCGGACCGTGCCGCCGCCGTAGCGGTCCAGGTTTGCGGTCGTGCGTGGGTAGCGGGCGCGCAGCGCGCCGGGCGCCGATATCGCCGCCATGTCAGCGTCCCGTCCCGAACCGCACGCCGATCGTCGTCAGCACCACGTTGACGGCGAACAACGCGATCACGCACAGCACCAGGGTCTCGTTGACGGCGGTGCCGACGCCCTTGGGGCCGCCCTTCGTGGTCAGCCCTCGATAACAGCCGACGAGGCCGGCGATCAGACCGAAGGTGGCCGACTTCACCACCGAGATGATCACCTCGGGCAAGCCGGTGACCAGGGTGAGGGTGCTTACGTACGCGCCGGCCGAAAGATGTTGGATGTAAACGCCGAACAGAAAACCGCCGACCAGGCCGATCGTGATCACGGCGCCGTTGAGCAGTGTGCCGACGATCGTCGCGGCGACGACTCGCGGCACTACCAGTCGGTGGATGGGGTCGATGCCGAGCACCTCCATCGCGTCGATCTCCTCGCGGATGGTGCGCGCACCCAAGTCCGCGCAGATGGCTGTCGCTCCCGCGCCGGCGACCACCAGCACCGTGGTGAGTGGGCCGAGCTGGGTGACCGCCCCCAGCGCTGCGCCGGCCCCTGAAATGTCGGCGGCGCCGAACTCCGCCAGGAGGATGTTGAGGGTGAAGACGATGAGTACGGTCAGCGGAATCGCGACCGCCAGTGTTGGCAGCAGGGACACGCTGGTGATGAACCAGCCCTGCTCGACGGTCTCGCGCCACTGAAAACGCGGCCGGAACAACGCTTTTCCGGTCAGCACGCACATCCGGTAGAACCCACCGACCGCTTCGGCTCCCGGCTGGACCTGCTCGCGGATGTATGCCGTGATCGCTGTTTGGCTGGTCATGGCCGTGTCCCCCCCGCCGACGTCATCGCTGATTCCCGAGGTTGTCGAGTGCCGCAGACAAGGTTGTGTTCGCGTGGTCGAGTAGGTCCTGGGCCACGTTTTTCGCTGCGGTACCATCGCCGGCGCAGATCGCATCGGCTAATTTCCGGTAGGCATCCGGGTGGTTATCCTCCGCGGTCAGCGCGGCGCCGACGATAGGTAGCGCCGGTTCATATGCAGCGCGAAATCCGTTGAACATCAACCGGAACACGACCGAACCCGCGCCGTCGACCACATGCTCCCAGAATGTGAGCGCGTGGCGTTGCCACTCGATCGGGTCGTCTTCAGCATCCAAGGCGCGCAGCGAGTCGTCGAGTAATTGAGGCAGTTCCGGTCCATGTCGTTCGGCCGCCAACTCCGCGACCTTCGGACCGTTGCGCAGCCGAGCCTCCAGCAGGCTGTGGGCAACCGCGGTGTCGAGCTTGCCGTCGCGAAACAGCAGTTGCGGCAATAGATCCAGGCCGGCGTGCCGCCGGAAGTCGCGCACGGTGGTGACGCCGCCCTGGCGCACTTCGATGAGACCGGCGGCCGAAAGTCGCTTGAGCGCCTCTCGGACAGCGGGGCGAGATACCCCGAGCATCTCGGCCAGTCGGCGCTCGCTTGGCAGGGCCTCACCTGGCTGCATCTCCCCGCTGAGCACATCGGCGGCGATCTGCCCGAAAACCTCTTCAGGCACCGATCGGCGAGTCACGGGTTGCAGTGCCACGGCGGCAATTGTGGCAGGCAGTTGGTAAGAGGTCAAGTGGCCATACCAATTTACCGGCCGCACCGTCACATTGATCTCGCGCCGAGTGCCGTCACACGGACGTTGCCGCTGCCGGCGGGCAGACCTGACTAATGACTGATGCATCAATCATGGTGATACGATGCGGCGGCTGGCGATGCGACTCAACGGGTCGCGGGGCGGAGGAGCTTGATGGACGACGAGCTGCGATCGGCCGCGCTCCCGCGCTGGCGCGGCCGGGCCGGGCGCCTGGAAGTCTGGTACGCGACGCTGTCGGACCCGGTGACGCGGGCCGGACTGTGGGTCCATTACGAAACGGTGGCGCCGATGACGGGTTCGCCTTATGGGCACGGATGGGCGACGTGGTTTCCCGCCGATGGCCCACCGCGCACCGAACGCTTCGGCCCGCAACCGGTCGAACCGGCCGCCGGCACTGATTGGTTCCGGGTCGCCGACATGCGCATCACCTTCGAAGACCTGGCCGGACGCGCCGGATCGGCGGTCTGGGACCTGCGGTGGAAGGACACCGGTCCGCCGTTGTGGACCTTCCCGCGCCCGGCCTGGGAGCGCGAGCTGCTGCCCGGTGCGCAGGTGGTGCTCGCCCCGACCGCTGACTTCACCGGGTCGGTCAGCGTCGGCGGGGCCGACCATCGCGTCGACGGGTGGCGCGGCGGGGTGGCACATATCTACGGCCGCGGCAACGCCAGGCGCTGGGGCTGGCTGCATGCCGACCTCGGCGACGGCGACGTGGTCGAGGTGGTGACCGCGGTGTCGCACACACCCGGCCTGCGCAAACTGCCACCGATCGCGTTCGTGCGGTTCCGTATCGACGGGAAGGATTGGCCGGCAAGGGGTTTGCCGTCGCTACGGATGCGGACCACGCTGGGGCGATCGCACTGGCAGTTGGAGGGACGTATCGGCGGTCGCGGCGCGCTGATCCGGGTTGACATGCCGGCCGAGCGCTGCGTGAGTTTGGCGTACACCGATCCCGACGGTGCTGCGGCCGTCTGTACCAACACCGAACAGGCCGACATTCACATCGAGGTCGGCGACCGGCGGCGGTCGGTGAAGGGCACCGGCCACGCCGAGGTCGGCCTGCGCGGCGATGAGGCGCCTGCGGTCAACGAAAGGATTCCGTCGTGAGTTTTCTATTCGACCCACCGATGCTCGTCGCCTCCGGGGTGTTCATCGAGCGCGCCCTGCCCGCCGAGCAGCGGGATGTCGCCGAGGCCGCCACGTTGGGCGTGTTCTTCGGCGGCTCGTTCGGGCTGTACAACAACGTGCCCGGGCTGGGACTGCTGTGGCGGCCGTTCCGCGGCCGCAACGGTCGCGACTTCATGTGGAACAGCGGGGTTTTCGGCCTGAAGACCGATGAGCTGCGCTGGCCGATGCATGCGCTGGCCGGTGCTTTCTTCGCGACATATCCGTTCTTCCTCAAGCTCGGCCGCCGGCTGGGGCACCGGGCAACATGACCCGTCTGTCGCAACGGACGACCGCGGCGTTCGGTGCGGCGCTGCTACCCGAGGAGCGCGGCGGCCCGTCGCCGGCCGAGCTCGTCGAACGGGTCGACCGGTACGTCGCGCGGCTGCCGTCGACGTCCCGGATGGCGCTGCGCGCCGGGCTGCTATCGCTTTCGGCGGCAAGCTATCTCACCACCGGGCGGTCGCTGGCGCGGCTGGGCCCCGACGC
>NZ_JBOHHI010000215.1:0-23237 GCF_050700595.1 Mycobacterium sp. | reverse complement strand
CGTCTGGACAGGTCCATCAGCTCCGTCATGACGGTCGGATGGCTGGCGAGATCGACTCCCACGCTGCTCTCGCCCCAGACCGCCAATTCCAGGTGTTGCCCGGTCAACGTCGCGGTCACCGCTTGCCCGGCGCTGTACCGGGCCGTCGCATCGTCGATGTCGCCGGGTTGCACCAGCGCCACCCGCACCGTCGAACCGGCCGGTGGTGTCGGCCCCAGCGCGAACCAGGCCGGGCCCACCGCAGCCCAGCCGACTGCGACCGACAGTGCCAGCACCCGACCGCGCACGCCGGGATGCAGGATCACACCGGTGATCGCGGTATTGGCGGCGACCAGCAGGAAACTCGTCAGCCATACTCCGCCGAGTGAGGCGGAGGCCAGGGCGGCGGGCTGGTTCCACTGCGAGGCGCCCAGCAATGCCCACGGGCCGCCCAGCGGAGGCCAGGCCCGGGCCGCCTCGGCGAGCACCCACGCGCTCGGCAACACGACGACGGCGGCCAGCATCCGGCGGGTGGCGAGCGGGCGTGCTGCCAGCAGCCGATGAGCCGCCCAGCCCCACGGGGCCCACAACGCGCCCAGTCCGGCGGCCAGCACCACCAGCAACGGTCCCGCACTTCCCAGCAGCCAATACTGGATGGCCAGCACGTATCCCGCCAGGCCGCACCAGGCTCGGGCGCCAGCCTCGCGCGGCGTTGCCGCGCCCCGCACCACCAACAGCAGCGGGACCACGCCTATCCACGCCAGCCACCACCAGGCGGGCGCCGGGAAGGCAAGCGCGAGTAGTGCCCCTGAGCCGAGCCCCGACACCAATCCGGCGGCGCGCCGCGCAGCCGCTCGCTGCGGTGGTAGACCAGAGGACGGAGATTCACGATGGGTGACGGACGAGAACAGCAAAACGACCTGCCGGCGCCAGACCGACCACACTTCAGCCGCGCCGAGGCGCCCATCGGCATCTACGACGGCGAGCACGCCATCATTGTCTACGAACTCAGGCCAATTCCGCTGTGGCCGAAATATTGGGTAAAGGCACTGGCCAGCCGATTTCATCGGGAACTTGATCCAGCGCCGAGGATCGACATTTCGGTGGCCGACGACTGCATCCGCTTCTCGATCTTCGTATCGCCGGAGGTTTCGCTCGCGGACCTGTGCAAACTCGATGATGCCGTCTACAACGCCGCGGACAAAGCCGGGCGCGCCATTGAGGATGCGCAATCGGCGCTCAACGAAAAACTTGAGCAGGTGCGCAAGCGCCGCAACGCAACCCGTTGAACCGGGTCAGTTGAGCCCGTAGAAGCGCTGTGCGTTCAGCCCGGCGATCTTGGCGCGGACGTCCTCACCGATATCGGAGCGGGTGCGCAAATGCTTTGTGCTCTCCGGCCATTCGCCGTCCCAGTGCGGGTAGTCGCTGGCGAACATGATGAATTCCGAGCCGAGCACATCGATGACCCCCGGCAGGATCGGCTCCTCCGGCTCACAGGTCGCCCAGATGTTGCCGGCTTGCAGATACTCTTGTGGATCACGCCGCCAGCCGCCCTGAATCCAGTCGCCACGCTTCTCGAAGTGCTCGTGCAGCCGGTCGATGAAGAACGGGACCCATCCCACTCCCGCCTCGAGGAACGCCACCCGCAAGTTCGGATGCCGATCGAAGACACCGCCGGAGACCATCGCGGTCATCGCCGTCATCTGGTCGAACGGAAAACTGATGCAGTGCACCTGGATGTAATTCGTGAACCGGTCGACACCGATCTTCGGAAGCTGCATGCCGGGTGCGCCGTGAATGCCGAGCGGCATCTCAAGCTCCACGGCGGCAGTGTAGAACGGGTCGAGGTCGGGGTGGTCGAGATTGCGGGTCCGCAGCGCCGGCGGGATATGGGTCGCCACCAGCCCGAGGTCCTTCGCCTCGCTCATGATGTCGATGGCCACCTGGCCGTGCTCGATTGGGGTCACAGCGATGCCGCGCAGCCGGCCATGTGACTGGCGGCAGTAGTCGGCGACCCATTGGTTGTACAGCCGCGCGAATCCGGCTGCGAACTCGGGATCCTGCAGGGTCGGCGCGCAGAGCCCCAGGCTGGGATAGAGCACCATCGTGTCGATGTGGTCGCGATCGGCGTCGTCGAGCACACCTTGGGCGGACGAACAGTTGATGCCGGACGCGGTGCTGATCCCGTGCTGGGGCGGGCAGCCGGCACCCGGTCCGCGGTCCTCGGGGTAGTCGCGGCCCTCGATCATCAACCTCGGCTGTCCGTCGGCACGCGGACGCGCGGCAATGTGTTGCGGCCAGCGCTGCATCGCTTCGGCAGCGAGTGAGGCACCCTCAGCGACGTGGCCGTCGGCGTCGATGATCCGCATGTGTGGCTCCACTCGAAACGCGTCCTAACCGGACCGTGCTGACCCTACACGTGGAACACTTCCGTCATGGTTATCGCGATTGCGCGTCCCAAGCTGGAAGGCAACGTCGCCGTCGGCGACGATCGGCAGCTGGGTTTCGCTGAGTTCGGCGACCCGCAGGGACGCGCCATTTTCTGGCTGCACGGGACCCCGGGCGCACGCCGGCAGATCCCGACCGAGGCCCGCGTCTACGCCGAAGACAACGGCATCCGGCTGATCGGCGTCGACCGACCGGGGATCGGTTCCTCGACGCCCTACCAGTACGACACCGTCGTCGCCTTCGCCGATGACCTGCGCACCATGGCCGACACGCTGGGCATCGACAAGATGGCCGTCGTCGGGCTGTCCGGCGGCGGCCCGTACACCCTCGGCTGCGCGGCGGCATTGCCCGATCGGGTCGTGACGGTTGGGGTGCTGGGCGGCGTCGCGCCCACGCACGGCACGGATGCGATCGGTGGCGGAATCATGGCACTGGGTTCAGTCGTGGCGCCGCTGCTCGAGCATGTTGGGCTTCCGATCAGGTTGACGGCGGTCGCTTTCATCCGCCTTTTGCGTCCGGTCGCCGAGCCCGCGCTGTACATCTACGCCCACATATCACCCGAAGCGGATCGGGCACTGCTGGTGCGGCCCGAGTTCAAGGCGATGTTCCTCGACGATCTGCTCAACGGCAGCCGCAAGCAGCTCGCCGCCCCGTTCGCCGACGTCGTCGTCTTCGCCCGCGACTGGGGGTTCCGGCTCGAACAGGTCAAAGTTCCGGTGCGCTGGTGGCACGGCGACCGCGACCACATCGTTCCGTTCGCCCATGGTCAACACGTCGTCGCGCACCTGCCCGACGCGGAGTTGTATCACCTGCCCGGCGAAAGCCATCTGGCCGGGCTGGGTCGCGCCGAGGAGATCCTGCGCACCACTATCGACGTCTGGGACCGCGCCGAGCAGAAGTGATTCCCGATGTAAAACCACACCGGCTCACCAGCGACCAACGGGCTTCGTTCGCTGCGGCGCTGCTGGGCTGGACAATGGACGCCTTCGATTACTTCCTGGTGGTGCTGGTCTACGCCGATATCGCAAAAACCTTTCACCACACCAAGACCGAAGTTGCGTTTCTCACCACGGCCACCCTGATGATGCGCCCGGTGGGCGCGCTGCTGTTCGGGCTGTGGGCCGACCGGGCGGGCCGGCGGCTGCCGCTGATGGTGGACGTGGCGTTCTATTCCCTGGTCGGTTTCCTGTGCGCGTTTGCGCCCAATTTCACGGTGTTGGTCATCCTGCGGCTGCTGTACGGCATTGGCATGGGCGGGGAATGGGGCCTGGGTGCCGCGCTCGCGATGGAAAAGGTTCCGCCGCAGCGTCGCGGGTTCTTCTCCGGCCTGCTGCAGGAGGGCTACGCATTCGGATATCTGTTGGCCACCCTGGCGTCGCTGTTGGTGATGAACTGGCTGGGGCTGTCGTGGCGCTGGCTGTTCGGCCTGTCCATCATCCCGGCCGTGATCAGCCTGATCATCCGGTACCGGGTGCGGGAATCCGAGGTATGGGAAGCCACCCGGGGCCGAATGCGCCTGACCCGCACCAGGATTCGTGATCTGCTGTTCGACGCCAAAATCATCCGCCGGTTCCTCTATCTGGTGCTGCTGATGACCGCGTTCAACTGGATGAGCCATGGCACCCAGGACGTCTACCCGACATTTCTGTCGGCCGGTGCGAACGGCGGTGCCGGGCTATCTGCTGCGCGCGCCAAATCGATCGTGGTGCTTTACAACGTCGGCGCCATCGTCGGCGGGCTGGTCTTCGGAACGGCCTCCCAGCGGTTCGGCCGCCGCTACACGGTGGTGTTCTGTGCGGTGCTGGGACTGCCGATCGTGCCGCTGTTTGCTTACTCGCGCACCGCGGCGATGTTGTGCCTGGGCGCGTTTCTGATGCAGGTCATCGTGCAGGGCGCGTGGGGTGTGATCCCGGCGCATCTGACGGAGATGTCGCCGGACGCGATCCGTGGCTGCTACCCGGGCGTGACCTACCAGCTGGGTAATCTGCTGGCGGCTTTCAACCTGCCGTTGCAGGAACGCCTGGCGGATTCCCACGGCTATCCCTTCGCGTTGGCCGCAACGATCACGCCGGTACTGATCGTTGTCGCGCTGCTGACGGCGATCGGCAAGGACGCCACCGGGATCCACTTCGGTACCGGGCAAAGTGTCCGGTCTGTCGGCGACGTGAACTAGCCTGTGGCCGTGGCGCAGGTTCCGCGGACTCGCTACGCCGGCTGCGGCGACATCGACATCGCCTACCAGGTCTTCGGCGATGGCCCGACCGACCTGCTCGTGTTGCCGGGGCCGTCCATCCCGATCGATACCATCGACGCCGAGCCGTCGATGTACCGCTTCCACCGGCGGCTGGCCTCGTTCAGCCGGGTGATCCGGTTCGATTTCCGCGGGATGGGTCTGTCGTCGCGCATCGCCTCGCTGGACGGGCTCGGTCCTCGGCTCTGGGCCCAGGATGCGATCGCGGTCCTGGACGCGGTCGGATGCGAGCAGGTGTCGATCTTCGCACCGAGTTTCAACGCGATGGCCGGACTCATTCTCGCCGCCGATTACCCGGAGCGGGTCCGCAGCATGGTGATCGTCAACGGGGCGGCGCGGGTGGTTCAGGCGCCCGATTATCCGGTCGGGGCCGATCCGCGCAGCGCCAGCCCGTTCATGACCGTCGGGATAGAACCGGATGCGGTCGAGCGGGGTTTCGACATGTTGGGCATCGTCGCCCCGAGCGTTGCCCGCGACGAGGCGTTCCGCGCGTGGTGGGATCTCGCCGGCAACCGTGCCGCGTCGCCGAGCATGGCGCGGGCTGCGACCAAGGTGGTGATCGATTCCGACGTCCGCGACACACTTCCACGCGTCGCCGCGCCGACGCTGATCTTGCATCGTGCTGACGTGGAATTCATCCCGGTTGGGCACGGTCGCTACCTCGCCGAGCACATCGCGGGATCACGCTATGTGGAACTGGCCGGCGCGGATTCGTTGTACTGGGTTGGTGACACCGGACCGATGCTCGACGAGATCGAGGAATTCATCACCGGCGTGCGCGGCGGTTTCGATGCCGAACGCGTGCTCACCACACTGGTATTCACCGACATCGTTGGCTCGACCGAACGCGCCGCCGAGCTTGGTGACGACCGATGGCGTGACCTGCTCGACAACCACGACACCATCGTCCGCCACGAACTCGAGCGATTCGGCGGCCGCGAAGTCAACACGGCCGGCGACGGATTCGTCGCAACGTTCACCAGTCCCAGCGCTGCGATCGCGTGCGCGGACGCCATTGTCGACGCCGTCCGGGTACTTGGCATCGAGGTGCGGGTGGGAATTCATGCGGGCGAGGTCGAGGTGCGCGGTGCCGATGTCGCGGGCTTGGCCGTGCACATCTGTGCCCGTGTCGCAGCGCTGGCCGGGCCGAGCGAGGTGCTGGTGTCGTCGACGGTGCGCGACATCGTTGCCGGCTCGCGGCGCAGGTTCGTCGACCGCGGCGAGCATGAACTCAAGGGCGTACCCGGTCGTTGGCAGCTGTGCGCGCTCGTACGTGACGAAGCGACGATCGGGCGGTAGGGGCGATGGGTGCCGGCAGATGCGCCGCGAAAGTGCGGCTGTCGACGCATTTCTCGAGTAGGCCCGTCGCCAGTTGCACTTTCGCGGCTCAAGGACCGTCGCTCAGTGCCCGCCGCAGCAGGTGCAGCGCCACCGTCGTCGAGCGCTCCCGGATGTCGGTGCGATTGCCGGGCAACTGAACGGTCCGGGTCAGCGATCGGCCGTCGGTCAGCGCCACGGTGAAGCAGACCGTGCCCACCGGCTTGTCCTCGGTTCCCCCACCGGGACCGGCGATTCCCGTGATGGCGATGGCAGTGTCCGCCCCGAAGCGGCGCAGCGCGCCGGCGGCCATCGCCTCGGCCACCGGCTCGGACACCGCGCCGTGCGCGTCGATCAACGCCGCGTCCACGCCGAGCAACTCCGACTTCGCCGCGTTGGCGTAGGCGACTACCCCGCCGGCGACATAGTCGGACGAACCCGGGCGCTCGGTCAGCCGGGCCGCCAACAACCCGGCAGTGCAGGATTCCGCCGTCGCGATCCGGCGACCGGTCAGCAGCCGCGCCACTTGATCGTCCACTCTCGAGCCGTCTTCGGAAAACAGGTGTTGCCCATGCTTTTCGCGTAGCAACTCGACCAGCCGCCGATACACGTCGGCGGCCTCGGGTTCGTAGCGGGTGACCATTTCGACCTCGCCGCGCCGCAGACAGGTGGTGATCTCCAGTGACCCGAAACCAGGGAGGCGCTCCTCGGCGTCACGCAGGGTTTCGGCCAATCCGGATTCCGGCAACCCGAACATCCGCACGGTGTCCTGGCGGTAGACGGTGCGACCGGCGATGGCCTCCTGAACAGCGGGTGTAGCGACCGCGGTCCGCCACATCGGCTGCAGCTCACGCGGTGGTCCGGGCAGCACCACAACGGTCGGTCTGCCCGGCACCACCACCCCCGGTGCGGTGCCCACCGGGTCGAGCACCAGCGCTCCGGCCGGAACCATCGCCTGTTTGCGGTTGGCCGCGCGAACGGCGTCGAAGTCCCCGCCGCCGACACGCGCCATCAGCGATTTCAAGATCGCGGCGATCTTGCCCTCCAGCTGGGCGTCCAATACCAGCTCACGCCCGCAGAACCGGGCCACCATCGCCACGGTCATGTCGTCGGCCGTCGGCCCCAGCCCACCGCTGGTCACGATCAGGTCCACGCCCTGGTCGGTCAGGAACCGCAGCTGCGCCTCGATGTCGCGGGGCCGGTCCCCGCAGATCGTGATGTGCGCCAGCTCGACACCCAGCTCAAGCAACCGCTCGGCGATCCAGGGGCCGTTGCGGTCGGCAACCCGCCCGGTCAACACCTCGGTCCCGGTGACGACAATGCCCGCACGTGCACTCACCGGTACGACACTAAGGTGTGCCAATGATCGAGTTGGAAGTGCTTCAGGCTGACGTGACCAAGCTCCAGGTCGACGCGATCACCAATGCGGCGAATACCCAGCTGCGGCACGGCGGCGGGGTGGCCGCGGCCATTTCGCGTGCCGGCGGGCCGGACGTGCAAAAAGAGTCGAACAACAAGGCGCCGATCGGCCTCGGTGAGGCGGTCGAGACTACCGCCGGTGCCATGCCGGCACGCTATGTGATCCATGCGGCGACGATGGAACTCGGCGGGCCGACCTCAGCGGAGATCATCGTGCGCGCCACCGTTTCGACACTGCGCAAGGCCGACGATCTGGGCTGCCGCTCGCTGGCTCTGGTGGCATTCGGCACCGGCGTCGGCGGATTCCCACTCGACGAGGCGGCTCGGCTGATGGTCGGCGCAGTCCGAGAACATCGGCCGGCTTCGCTGCAGCGGGTGGTGTTCGCCGTGCGCGGCAGCGAGGCCGAGCAAGCGTTCCGGGCCGCCGCTCAGGATAGGTAGCGCTCTACCGATTCGACCTTGTGCGTCATCGCGTCGGTGGCGCCGCGTCGCCAGTCCGCCTTGATCACCACGCTGACCCGGTCCGCGCGGGCCGCCACCGCCTCGACGGCGCGCTGCACGACCGACATCACCTCGCCCCAGTCGTCGCCTTCGATCGTGGTGAACATCGCATCAGTCTGGTTCGGCAAGCCCGATTCACGGACCACCCGTACCGCTTCGGCGACGGCCTCACCGACGCCCTCGCCGACCCCCAGCGGGGCGACTGAGAACGCGATGAGCACCGACACAACACGAGCTTACGCATGGCAACATCGGGCCATGCGGGTTCTGGTGCAACGGGTCTCTTCGGCCGCGGTGTGGGTGGACAAACAGGTGGTGGGCGCGATTCGACCCGAGAGTCAAGGGCTGGTCGTATTCGTCGGCATCACCCATGACGACGATGAGGCCAAGGCGCAGCGACTCGCCGAAAAACTCTGGCAGCTAAGGATTCTCGACGACGAACAATCCGCTGCCGACGTCAACGCGCCGATTCTCGCAGTCAGTCAGTTCACGTTGTACGCCGATACCGCCAAGGGCCGGAGACCGTCGTGGAACGCCGCCGCGCCGGGAGCGGTCGCCGAGCCGTTGATGACGGCCTTTGTCCGGGCACTGCAACGCCTGGGCGCCCGGGTGGAAACCGGCGCCTTCGGTGCGCACATGCAGGTCGAATTGGTCAACGACGGCCCCGTGACGGTCCTGCTTGAACTGTGAGCGGCGCGGTGTCAACGGTAGGTTGCCCGTAACGGAAGTGAGGGTCACATGCTGCGAGATATTCGTGAGCTTGCCGACGAACCGGAGGCCTACGCCGCCGAGCTTCGCCGGCGCTGGGGCGGTCTGTTGAGCTACCGCTACCTCGGCCGCAGCTACGCGTCGATGGACCTCGGTCCCGTCGACGACACCGTCACTCTGCGGCACGACATGCGCAATGCGACCGGCGGGATTCTGCTCGCCGTGCTCGGGATCGCCTCGCCCGAGGGCGGTGGCATGTCCGATTTGGAGGCGGTGCCGAACCCGGTCATTCACTCCTGTCAGGTCGTCGATCCGGGACGCGATGTGCGTCGTTTCGAGGTGCGGACCGAAGTGCTGAAACGCGGCCGCCAGCTGGGCTTCAGCCGCTCGCACATCGTCGACGCAGAGCAGCCGGGCCGGGTGCTCGCGCTCACCGAAGGCCAGGGCATCAGTATCGGCACGCCGCCCGACGGGCTGGGCCGGATGGCGGTCGAGCCGATCGAGGTGATCGACTCCCCCGGCCTGCCGCCGCTGTGGCAGGTGTTCGGCGGTCGTCGTCGCGCCGACGGGCACTGGGCGCTGCCGGAGCTGGCGGCGGAGGTGGCTTCGCCGGACGCTGCGCTGCACATCGGACCCCAGTTCGTGATGTTGGAGACGGCGGCGCTGGCGCAGGGGGCCGATGTGGCCGGTACCGATCGGCTGCAGGGTGTGTCGTCGCACGTGATGTTCGTGGCGCGCGGCAAGGTGGGGCCATTTCGGATCGACACCGAACCGATGGCCGGTGCGCCGGGCATGGTGGCCGTACGTGCCGTCGTCTACGACGAAGGGGCCGACGACCGCCTGATCACGACCGGCTCGTATCTGTTCGAAGGCGATTAATGCGCTCCGACGACGATGACTGGGACATCGTCAGCAGCGTGGGCTACACCGCGCTGCTGGTGGCGGGCTGGCGCGCGCTGCACGCCGCTGGTCCGCAGCCGCTGGTGCGCGACGAGTACGCGAAGCATTTCATCACGGCATCGGCGGATCCGTATTTGACCGGCCTACTGGCCGATCCGGGGACGTCCGAGGGCGCGGCGGCGTTCCCGCGGTTGTACGGCGTGCAGACCCGGTTCTTCGACGAGTTCTTCTCCTCCGCCACCGGCGACGATATCCGGCAAGCAGTAATTGTTGCCGCGGGCCTGGACTCCCGGGCCTACCGGCTCAACTGGCCGAGCGGAACCACGGTGTTCGAGGTGGATCAGCCAAGAGTTCTGGAGTTCAAAGCCCGGGTGCTCGCCGAGCAGGCTGCCCAGCCCACCGCCCGGCGGACAGACGTCGCAGCCGACCTCCGCAACGACTGGTCGATACCGTTGCGCGCGGCCGGATTCGACCCGCAGATGCCCACCGCCTGGTCGGTGGAGGGGGTACTGCCATACCTGACCGGCGACGCGCAGGACACGCTGTTCGCCCGCATCGATCAGCTCTCGGCGCCGGGCAGCCGACTCGCGATCGGTGCTCTGGGCTCACGTCACGACCGAACGCAACTGTCCGCTCTCGAGACGACGTACCCCGGGCTCAACGTGTCCGGTGACGTCGACTTCTCCGCGTTGACCTACGACGACGAGACCAAGGCCAGGCCTGCGCAGTGGCTGACCGAGCACGGGTGGACGGTCGATCCAGTCCGCAACACGCTGGAGCTACAAGCCGGCTACGGTCGAACGCCGCCCGATGTGGACGTGCAAATCGATGCCATCATGCGTTCTGAATACGTCACCGCGGTCCGCGAGCGTTAGAACTTGTGTGGGACGTCGAGGATCAGGCCGCCGTCGATGACGAATTCGCTACCGGTGGCGTACGACGACTCGTCGCTGGCCAGGAAAAGCACGAACGTCGACACCTCACTCGACTCGGCGGGGCGGCCGAGCGGAATCGTGAGCACGTTGTCGGGAAAGTGCTTGGTCATCGGCGTGCGGATGAAGCCCGGATGAATCGAGTTGACCCGGATCTGGTGTGGCGCCAACTCCAATGCGGCCGACTTGGACAATCCGCGCACCGCCCACTTGGAGGCGACATACGGATGCACCATCTGGGCGCCGCGCAGGCCCTCGATCGACGAGACGTTGATGATCGAACCGCCGCCCGCGGCGATCATCGGCTCGACCGCCACCCGCATGCCCAAGAATGTGCCGGTCAGGTTGACGTCGATGACCTTCTGCCACTTGGCCATGTCGAACTTGTGGATTTGGCCGAGCGCCACGATGCCGGCGTTGTTGACCAGAACGTTGAGCTTGCCGAAATCCCCGACCGCCGCGGCGGCCGCCGCCTCCCACTGCTCGAGGTCGGTGACGTCGAGGTGCACGTAGCGCGCGGCGTCGCCGAGCTCGTCGGCGAGTGCCTTGCCCTCCTGGTCGAGGATGTCGCCGATCACCACCTTGGCGCCCTCCTGGACAAGCAGCCGGGCGTGCGAAGCTCCCATGCCCCGGGCGCCGCCGCTGATCAGTGCAACTTTTCCGTCCACGCGTCCCATGACGGGTCAGGCTACCTCAGTGTCGTATAGGTCCCGGCGATCAGCGGCAGGTCCAGCGTCGTGCGGATTCCGGGGTCGGCCGCCAGCACAGCGGGGATGGCGTTGACGATGCGTCCCGCCGCCGCCACGATCGCCGCGTGGTTGTGGTCGCCCTTGCGGCTGGCCGGGCAGATGTCGACCGCGTAGGACGGCTCACCGGTGATTTCGACGCGATAGGAGCCGCCCGGCTGCGCGGGCCGCGGCCAGTCGGGCCGCAGGTCGTCGCGCAATCGGGTGATGTGTTCGATGACGACGGCGGGCCGGCCTCCGACCATGCCGCAGATCTCGAACCGCATCGCGGCGACGCTGCCCTTCGGGACGCGGCCGGCCGCGATGTCGAAGGCCTCCGGCGCCGGTTCGCGTTCGTAGCTTTCGGTGATGTCGTCGACCTCGATGCCCAGCCCGGCGGCCAGTTGCCGGATCGCCGTACCCCACGCGATGCCCAGCACGCCGGGTTGCAGCAGGAGCGGCAGCTCGTCGAGCGGCTTGCCGAAACCCATCACGTCGAACATCACGATGCTGCCGTCGTAGGTGGCGTAATCGGCGATCTCCATGCAGCGCACCTGCTCGACCCGCTGACAGGTGCCTGCCAACGCCAACGGGATCAGGTCGTTGGCGAACCCGGGATCCACCCCGGTGATAAACAGGCTCGAATTACCCTGTCGCGCAGCATCTTCAATCCTGGCGATGTACTTATCGGGCATCAGCTGCCAGGGGAACTGCAGGATCCCCGGCGCGGAGCCGACGACGTTGACGCCGGCGGCCAGCAGACGTAGGCAGTCGCCGATCGCCTCGGCGGGACGGTTGTCGCCCATCGCGCAGTACACCGCGCACTCGGGCCCGGTGGCCAGCACCGCGTCCAGGTCATTGGTGGCGGTGATGCCGGTGACGACGCCCAGCCCGGCCAACTCCCCCGCGTCCTTGCCGACCTTGGCCTCCGTCGACACCCAGACGGCGGTCAGGTCGAACCGCGGATCGGTGACGAGTTGGGTCAGCGCCAGGCGGCCGACGTTTCCGGTGCCGAGGTGAGCGACGCGAATGGGCATGGCTGGCTCCTTCATGCGGTTCCGTACTAAACTAGAACACGTTTCAATTTAAGGAGCAGGCATGCACACTCCCATCTGCGACGAGCTCGGCATCGAGTTCCCGATCTTCGCCTTCACCCACTGTCGCGATGTCGTCGTCGCGGTCAGCAAGGCCGGCGGCTTCGGGGTGCTCGGCGCGGTCGGCTTCACACCGGAGCAGCTGGAAATCGAGCTCAACTGGATCGACGAGAACATCGGCGACCACCCCTACGGCGTCGACATCGTGATCCCCAACAAGTACGAGGGCATGGATTCGCACATGTCCGCCGACGAGCTGACCAAGTCTTTGCAGGCGATGGTGCCGCAGCAGCACCTGGACTTCGCCCGCAAGATCCTCGCCGACCACGGTGTCCCGGTGGACCACAGCGACGAGGACGCCTTGCGGTTGCTCGGCTGGACCGAGGCAACCGCCACCCCCCAGGTCGAGGTTGCGCTGCGGCACTCGAAGATGACGCTGATCGCCAACGCGCTCGGCACCCCGCCGGCCGACATGATCAAGCACATCCACGACTCCGACCGCTTGGTGGCCGCCTTGTGCGGCTCGCCGGCACAGGCCCGCAAGCACGCCGATGCCGACGTCGACATCATCATCGCCCAGGGCGGTGAGGGCGGCGGCCACTGCGGTGAGGTCGGCTCGATCGTGTTGTGGCCACAGGTCGTCAGGGAAGTCGCGCCCCGACCGGTGCTGGCCGCCGGGGGCATCGGCAGCGGCCAGCAGATCGCCGCGGCGCTGGCGATGGGCACGCAGGGCGCCTGGACCGGTTCGCAGTGGCTGATGGTCGAGGAGGCATCCAACACGCCGGTCCAGCAGGCGGCCTATGCCAAGGCGACCAGCCGCGACACCGTGCGCAGCCGCTCGTTCACCGGCAAGCCGGCCCGGATGCTGCGCAACGACTGGACCGAAGCCTGGGAGCAGCCCGACAACCCGAAGCCGCTCGGCATGCCGTTGCAGTACATGGTCTCCGGCATGGCAGTCGCCGCGACGCAGAAGTACCCGAACGAGACCGTCGATGTTGCGTTCAATCCGGTCGGGCAGGTGGTCGGGCAATTCACCAAGGTGGAGAAGACGTCGACGGTCATCGAACGCTGGGTGCAGGAGTACCTGGAGGCGACCAACCGGCTCGACGAACTCAACGCCGCGGCCAGCGTCTGACGGCCAGCGTCGGTAATCATGCGCGCTGCCGCCATCCAGCTCGACGCCATTCCCGCCGACGTCGACGCCAACCTGGCCGCCACCGAACGGCTCGTCGAGGCGGCCGCCGCCGCCGGCGCGACGGTGATCGCGCTGCCGGAGTTCTTCACCACCGGCATCGGGTTTCTGCCCGAACTCGCCGACGCCGCCCTGCCACCGGACGGCAAGGCCACCGAGCTGATGTTGGGCCTGGCCCGGCGGCACGGGGCGATGATCGGCGGGTCGCTGTTGGTCCGCGACGCCGACGGGCACGTGCGCAACGCGTACCTGCTCGTCACCCCGGAGGGAGTCGCGGGCCGACACGACAAAGACCTGCCCACCATGTGGGAGAACGCGTTTTATATCGGCGGCCACGACGACGGCGTGATCGCGGCCGGTGACCTGACGGTTGGGGTTGCGGTCTGCTGGGAGCTGATGCGCACCCGGACGGTGCACCGGCTACGCGGCCGTATCGACCTGGCGATGACGGGGTCGGGCTGGTGGTCGATTCCCCGCTGGCAGCCGGCGGCGGTCTTCCGCCGGCTGGAGACCCGCAACGCAGCTACTGCATGGCAGGCCGCGGAATCGTTCGCCGGCTACGTCGGCGCACCGGTGCTGCACGCAGCGCATGCCGGGACGCTGCGCTGCCGAATGCCGTGGCTGCCGGTCGAGTACCGCGGCCGATTCGAGGGTGCCACCATGATCGTGGCCGCCGACAGCACCGTGCTGGCCGCTCGTGGCGCCGACGAGGGCGAGGGAGTCGTCGTCGCCGACATCGATATCGGCCGCTGTGTGCCGATAGCCGAAGCGCCGGAACGGTTTTGGCTACATCGCCGCGGCGCGCTGCCGAGCGCGGTCTGGCATTACCAGCGCCTGCATGGCAGGCGCTACTACCGCCGCCACGTTGCCGGGGGGACTACTCGTCCTCGACGTCCTGGCCGGTGAAGACCTCTTTGATCCGGTCGACGGCGTGGTTGGCGATGTCGAGGGAATTCTGAACGATTTCACCGGTGCCGCCGGCGATATCGCCCCGGATGATGTCGCCGGCGTTCTCGACGATGTCGGAAGCCTTCTCTACGGTGTGCGTCGCGATGTCCTTGACGGCACCAAGCGCATCTTTGGGATTGAAGCTCATCTCCGGTCTCCTTTCGGTGCTGCAACGGGGCGGCCGCTAACCCGTGATGGCGGTGTCAGGCCGATAGCAGCGCCCCCTTGGCGTCAGGTCCCTGCCTGGAGCACAGCATAACGAGTGCAGCCAGGGCCGTATCACCGGCAGACCGCAGCCGACTAGAAGAACACGTTTCAATTCGATGGTGGCAATCCACCCAGAACACATTCCCTCTGCGCGGTCTCGATGCTTTACTGACTAGAACGCGTCATATTCAGGTCGTATTCAAGGAGTGCACGGTGTCCTCTGTTCGCAAGCCCGCTCCGAATCTGCCTCCCGGGTTCGATTTCACCGACCCCGACATCTACGCCGAGCGGTTGCCGATCGAGGAACTGGCCGAGATGCGTCGTGTCGCGCCGATCTGGTGGAACGAGCAGCCGATCGGGAAGGGGGGATTTGACGATGGCGGCTTCTGGGTGGTCACCAAACACAAGGATGTCAAGGAGATCTCACTACGCAGCGACGTCTTCTCCAGTCTGAAAAAGACGGCGTTGCCGCGGTACAAGGACGGCACGGTCGCCGAGCAGATCGACCGAGGCAAGTTCGTCCTGCTCAACATGGACGCGCCGCAGCACACCCGGTTGCGCAAGATCATCTCGCGGGCCTTCACTCCGCGGGCGGTCGAGCGCTTACGTGAGGATCTCAACGAGCGCGCACGCCGCATCGTCGAGGCCGCCGCCGCCGAGGGCGCCGGCGACTTCGTCGAGCAGGTGTCCTGCGAGTTGCCGCTGCAAGCGATCGCCGGGCTGATGGGCGTGCCGCAGGAAGACCGCAAGAAACTGTTCCACTGGTCAAATCAGATGGTCGGCGACCAGGACCCCGAGTTCGCGACCAACGATGCCATCACCGCGTCCGTCGAACTGATCATGTACGGCATGCAGATGGCCGCCGAAAAGGCGAAGAACCCCGGGCAGGATCTCGTCACCACGCTGATCCAGGCCGACGTCGAGGGCCACAAGCTCTCCGAGGACGAGTTCGGGTTCTTCGTCATCCTGCTGGCCGTCGCCGGCAACGAGACGACGCGAAACTCCATCACCCAGGGGATGATGGCGTTCACCGACTACCCCGATCAGTGGGAGCTGTTCCGCAGGGAGCGTCCCGCGACCGCCGCCGACGAGATTGTGCGGTGGGCCACCCCGGTCACGTCGTTTCAGCGCACGGCGCTGGAGGACTACGAACTGTCCGGCGTGCAGATCAAGGAAGGGCAGCGGGTAGTGATGTTCTACCGCTCCGCCAACTTCGACGAGGACGTGTTCGATGATCCGTACACGTTCAACATCTTGCGGGACCCCAACCCGCATGTGGGTTTTGGCGGTACGGGAGCGCATTACTGCATGGGCGCCAACCTGGCCCGGATGACGATCGACCTGATTTTCAACGCAATCGCCGACCACATACCAGATCTGACATCTGAGGGTAAGCCCGAGCGGCTGCGGTCGGGTTGGCTCAACGGCATCAAGCACTGGCAGGTGGACTACCACAGTAGTGCCACGGCGAAATGCCCTGTGGCCCATTAGCATTGGCCTGCATGGCGGCCCCCGCGTGGACCCTGAACGCATCCGACGGCGAATTGCTTGTGCGCACACGCGTCACCGGGAGGGCTGCGAAAGTGGGCCATCGGTTGACCATCGCGATGAAGCACTGGCGGGCGACGGTGCAGTGGGCCGAGGGTGAACCGGCCCGAGCGGAACTCAAGGTCGACGTGGCTTCACTCGAGGTACTGCATGGCGAAGGGGGTATCACAGCCTTGTCCGGACCGGAGAAGACGCTGGTGCGGTCCAACGCGTTGAAGTCGTTGGACGTCAACCGCTTTCCCCGGATCAGCTTCGATACCGACAGTATCGAGAAGCGGCCCGACGGTTATCGCTTCAGCGGGATGCTGCAGATTCACGGCAAAACACGAGCGCAGGTGATCGAGCTTCGCACAGCGGATCTCGGCGACAACTGGCGAATGTCCACCGAGGCCGCTGTTCGCCAATCCGATTTCGGCATCAAGCCATATTCTCTGCTGATGGGCTCGTTGAAGGTGGCCGACGAGGTGGCCGTGTCGTTCACCGCGCAGCACGCCAAAGGCGAGTGATCAGCTCACCACTGCCGCGGAGGGTAGCCAGGCCCGGGCTGCCCGTAATAGCCCGGGTATTGCTGACCGTACGGCAACCCTCCGCCACCACCGAACTGGCCGGGACGACGGCCCGATGTTGGCGGCAGCCCCAGGAACAGGCGGATCTGTGGCACGATCAGGAGTCCACCGGCGATAGCGATCAAGACACCGGCGATCAGGTCGTAGGTGACCCGGCCGGTGCCACCGTACTGAGCAGCGCAGACGATTGCGAACAGCACCATCACTACCCCGCCGCCGAGTATCAGGAACCGGCCTAACTGCTTCTTCAACAACATCAGCACAGCACCGCCGAGCGCTGCCAGGCTGCCGAGGATCAGCAGGACGAGATAGGTCACCGCGGTGATTGGAACTTTGACGCCATGATTCCGCAGTGATTGCTTGCAAATGTCAGAGATTTGGCCGCCGTACTGGTCGCATATGTTCGAGGCACGGCTGACCGCGGTGCTGAGGTCCATCAACAACGTAAAGGTGAGGACCGCGCCGAGCAGACCAAGGAAGATGACGCCGCCGAGCGTGATCCACAGCGATATCTGCCCGCTACTCGGACCGCCGCCGGATTGTCGGTAGCCGCCGGAGCCGTACGGAAACTGGGCATAACCGGGCGGCTGGCTATAACCGCCCTGTCGATACCCGGCTTGTCCGTAAGCAGAAGGCCCGCCGTAGCCGGGAAAAGTCTGTTGGCCGTAACCGGCACCCGGCTGCGGCCAGTGGCCCGCGGTGGCCTGATATCCGTATCCAGTGGGCGCCTGCCAACCGTAACCGGGCGCGGGAGGCTGCCCGCCGAAACCATACTGGCCGTGGTCACTTTGCTGCTGATTCGGCGGCACAACCCGCGTCGGGTCGGTGGCCGGATCGGTACTGCCCACCCCCTGCTGCGCGTTGCCATCATCGGGGTCGTCTTCGGGCCGGTTCGTGGGTGGCTGCGGAGGAGTCATCAACTGGCTTTCTGTCGTTTGCTCTACGGCGCCGGCCCGCCCGGGTCGGGGGGCGGAGCCGGTGGCGGCTCTTCGGGCGCGGGTTCGCTGTCCTGGCCGTGCAAGCGTTGCAGCAGCTTGGTTAGAAGCGGATGTGGGTTCGGCTCCGGCTCCGGCGGTGGCGGTGCGACCGGGGGCGGTGGCGGTGCGGGTTCGGCAGCCGGCAGGTCAGCCGGCGGCGCTGCCGTGACACCGCTTTGCTGCTCGATCGGCGGCGCGGCCACCACCGGCTGTTCGGCCGGCGCGGGTTCCGGTGCGGCCTGCGCGGTCGGTGCCGCTACTGCGGCCGGCGGTGCAGCGGGCGTTGCGACCACCGGTGGGGAGGCCGACCTGTGCACCACCTGTTCGACCGGTTCCGTTGGCCGGTGCGGAAATAGCCACGGGCCCACGGCCAGTGACAGCGACGCCACGAAGGCGACCGCTCCGACAGCCAGCATGGTCAGCGCCCCGGCGTAGGACCGCGAACGTGACGGCACCGGGTCAGCGGTGATGCGGTCGATCGATTCGACCAGCTCGGCATCGGTGAATTGCATGCTCTGAGCCGACGCCAGCGCCGCTCCGCGGGCCAGCGCCATCTGGGCACCGCTTTGGGTGAACACCGGCACCGGCAGGGCCTTTTCCAGCTGGCACGAGAGCGCGCCGAGATCATGATCCGAGCCCACGACAACCACACCGCTTGGTTGCCAGGCACTCCGGTCGAACATCGTTGTGAGCCAACGAATCAGCCGTTCGGGGCCGCCCTTCAGGTGCTTGACCGCGGTTTGTGTCTGATCATCGGCGCCATCGACCATGACTACGGTTGCCGACTCGCCGTCGAGCACGCACACCGTGGTCTCGTCGTAGCCGACCACGGGCGCGACACCCTGCGCGAACATCTCGGTGGCCTGGAGCACCTGAATCGGCACCACGTTGTCGAACCCCGCGTCGGTCAACGACTCCAGGAGCAGTGCGGCCTCTGCAGCTACGTCATCGCTCCACGTCAGACCGATCACATGGACGCGCTGATCATGCCGGGTCGCCAGCGCCCGGGCGCGCAGCACGGCCGCCGTCACTCGCTCCGCGGTCTTGACCGCGCGGGTTCCACCGCCGGTGCGAACCGCGAGGTCGTCGTGGTCCACGATGGCGCCGTCGGCATCACGACCTTCGACGAGCACCCATCCGGCGGCGGTCGACGTCAGTGACAGCCCCAGTACCGTATCCAAATTCGCACCTCAATCGTGCCCCGACCCCCAATGCCGCCACCGCGCGCACCATGACGGTGCTACCAGTGGTGCGGTGGTTCGCGAACGCCGGATCGGCCCGGGACAGCGTGATCTTCGTCGGCTTACCCCGGGAGAGCCTACGCCGCCGGCACGCCATCGGCTGACCGGGTAGGTGACAACGTCGGCTCCGGCTCTTGCCGGCAAAGCCGACAAGAGTAGCCACGGCGGACGCCGTCGGCCTTGTATCACAGTCGCCGGGCAGGTGGCGGCGGCCGATATAAAATCGAGACACCTTTGCGCTCTGATCGACATATAGACTGCGTCAAGGTAAGTTCTGCCGAGGGTGCACGGCATACGACAAGGGGCACAGGTATGACAGACGTGAGCGAAAAGGTGCGCGGCTGGGTTCGGCGGCTGACGACAGCTGCCGTTGCCGCCGCGGCACTGCCGGGCTTGGTCGGGCTCGTGGGTGGTTCGGCGACGGCGGGGGCGTTCTCCCGGCCCGGTCTGCCGGTCGAGTACCTGCAAGTGCCGTCAGCGGGAATGGGCCGCAACATCAAGGTCCAATTCCAAAGCGGTGGGGCCAACTCCCCGGCGCTCTATCTGCTCGACGGTCTGCGTGCCCAGGACGACTACAACGGCTGGGACATCAACACCCCGGCGTTCGAGTGGTACTACCAGTCGGGGCTGTCGGTGGTGATGCCGGTGGGCGGAATGTCCAGCTTCTACACCGACTGGTACAGCCCGGCCTGCGGCAAGGCCGGCTGCTCGACCTACAAGTGGGAGACGTTCATGACCAGCGAGCTCCCGCAGTACCTGTCAGCCCAACAGGGCGTCAAGCCCAACGGCGCCGCGGCGGTCGGCATATCGATGGCCGGCGTGTCGGCAATGGACTTTGCGATCTACCATCCTGAGCGGTTCATCTACGCCGGCTCGCTGTCTGGCTATCTCCAGCCCTCCCAAGGACAGGGCTGGATCGGTATGGCGATGAACGATTCCGGCGGTTACAAGAAAGAAGACATGTGGGGGCCGGACAATGACCCGGCATGGCAGCGCAACGACCCCACGGTCAACGTCGGTCAGCTGGTCGCCAACAACACCCGGCTCTGGGTGTACTGCGGCAACGGCACCCCGAACGAATTGGGCGGTGCCAACCTTCCCGCCACGTTCCTCGAGGGCAACTTCATGATCGGCCAAAACAAGAAGTTCCAGGAGGCCTACACCGCCGCGGGTGGCCACAACGCGGTGTTCAACTTCCCCGACTACGGCACGCACAGCTGGGAGTACTGGGGTGCCCAGCTGCAGGCGATGAAACCCGACCTGCAGAGCAGCTTGGGCGCCGGCGGCGGGGCCTGACGCGGAAGCATCACCGGATCTGGTCGGTGATATCGACCCAGGCCGTTGCGTCGTTGCGATGGTCGGTGATGTCCCGGCATTGACCGTAGAGGCGCGCGATTCCCAGGTCGGCGTAATCGTTGTCGCGGTAGACGACCGCGGTGACGCCGTCCTTGGATAGGATCTTGGCGAACACGTGCTGGTTGGGCGGTGCGCCCTCGTTCCAGCCGCGAGCAACCATCGCCGCCGCGATTCCCTGGAAGTAGGTGTCGGCGCGGATGTCGGCGGGCACGGTGAAGTTCAGATAGACCGCGCCCTGGTAGGGAGGGCCGTCGCGGTCCTTGCAGGACATCAGCAGATAGCCTGCGGTCGGCTTTTGTAACCGAGCGGCAGCGACCATGCGTTTCGCCGGCTCGACGACTTCGGCTTTCGTCTGATCATCGGAGGCCGGACGGGCGGGGTGCTCAACAGTATCGGCCGGCGACGAATGGAGTCGATTAACTGCCAGAAATGCTCCACCGAGCGTCAGCGAAAGCGTCAGCGCTGTGGCCAGCAGCGTGCGAGCGCTCGCCGAGCGGAGCCCATTGGACACGCACCAGGTTAACTCCCGCCAGGACATTGCGTGACAGCTATTTGACACTTGTGTAAATGGCTTATTGCGGCCAGAGTAAATACATGGCAGACCAGAAATTGATCGAGCACTGGATTCAGGGCTGCGCGGTGCAGCGGATCATGTTCCGTGACGGTCTGGTATTGGACCTCGAGGACTACAACGAACTCGTTATTTCCGCGCCGATGCGCCTGACCCTGCCGGCCACCACCACCGCACCCAGCGAGGTGGTTTCCATCGACCCGAACGACCCGGCCGTCCAGGAGCGGCCGTTGTTCGATTTCTCCGGGGCAACCTGTACCGATGTCGGGTGGGACGACAGCGGCGACTTGCACCTGGAGTTCTCCGGCGGATACCGGATCGACGTGCCGCACGACGACCACGTCACCGCCTGGGAGCTGTACGGCAAGTATCACGGGTATGCCGCCTGCCTGGCCCAGGGCAAGGTACGCGTAGTCCGCCACGACGTGCCGGAAAGTAGCGGCGAATAGCCCGCGGGCATGTTTGGATCAACGCATGCAAGGGTCGGCGACAGTTCACATGGCAGCACCCGCGGAAAAGATCTGGAACCTGATCGCGGATGTGCGCAACACCGGGCGGTTCTCCCCGGAGACGTTCGACGCGGAGTGGCTCGACGGAGCTACCGGGCCCGCCGCCGGTGCGCGGTTTCGCGGCCACGTCAGACGAAACGGGATCGGGCCGGTGTACTGGACTACCTGCCGCGTCACCGCGTGTGAACCCGGTCGCGAATTCGGCTTCGAAGTGCTCATGGGAGATCGAGCGGTGAACACCTGGCACTACCAGTTGTCACCCACCGAAGGTGGTACCGACGTCACCGAGTCGTTCCGGCTGGCCTCATCACCACTGACTACCCTCTACTACTGGGCATTCGGCGGATGGCTGCGTCAACGCAACAACATCCGCGACATGACCAAGACCCTGCAGCGCATCAAGGACGTGGCCGAGGCGACCTGAGTTCTGCGTCGAGTGTGTGGGTTGTGTCCGCGAAAATCGCGAAATCGTGTTCATAACCCACACAGTCAACGGAGTGGACGACGCGCACACCGGCGAGGGAGGCCCTGGTCGTGAGAGAGCGATTGCACTGGTTCGCGATGCACGGCTTCATCCGGGGCATGGCCACCATCGGTGTCCGCCGCGGCGACCCGCAGAGCCGATTGATCGCCGATCCGGCGGTAAAAGCAGACCCGGTGTCCTTCTACGAGGAACTGCGGCCCCATGGACCGCTGGTGCGCAGCCGCGTCGGTTATCTCGCCGTGGACCACGCGATCGCGCAGGAGGTGCTGCGCTCGGACGACTTCCGGGTGATATCACCCGGATCGAACTTGCCGGCGCCGATTCGGTGGCTGGAGCACCGGTCCCGCGACGGGCTGCTCCATCCGTTGCGACCGCCGTCGTTGCTGTCCGTCGAACCACCGGACCACACCCGTTACCGCAAGACGGTGTCGGGGGTGTTCACGCCGAGGGCGGTTGCCGCTTTGCGGGACCGCGTCGAACAGACCGCGACGGCATTGCTGGATCAGCTTGCCGGCCAGCCGGGCGTTGTCGACGTCGTCGACCGGTACTGCTCACAGCTTCCGGTGGGCGTCATCAGCGACATCTTGGGGGTGCCCGACCGCGACCGCAGCCAAGTTCTGGAATTCGGCGAGCTGGCCGCACCGGCCTTGGACATCGGCGTGTCGTGGCGGCAGTACCGCCGTGTGCAGCGCGGGGTCGCGGGATTCAACTTCTGGCTGGCTGAGCATCTCCGGCAGTTGCGCCTAACACCCGGCGACGATTTGATGAGCCAGTTAATCGTCGCCGCCGAAAACGGTGCTCCCGAAGAGCAATTGGACGCGACCGAACTTCAGGCGGTCGCCGGTCTGGTGCTGGCCGCCGGTTTCGAGACCACGGTCAACCTGTTGGGCAACGGAATCCGGATGCTGCTCGATGCGCCCGAGCAGCTGCGCATACTGCAGCAGCGCCCGGAACTGTGGGCCGGTGCCGTCGAAGAGATGCTGCGCCTGGAGTCGCCGGTTCAGCTCACCGCGCGGGTGGCGGGTAACGACATCGAGCTGGCGGGCACGTCGATCAGGCGAGGTGAGATTGTGGTGGTCTATCTGGCCGCGGCCAACCGCGACCCCGCCGTGTTCGCCGACCCGCACCGCTTCGATATCGAACGCGCCAACGCCAACCGGCATCTCGCGTTCTCCGGTGGGCGGCACTTCTGCCTGGGCGCGGCCCTGGCCCGCGCCGAAGGCGAGGTGGGGCTGCGGGCGTTCTTCGACCGCTTCCCCGAGGTGCGGTCGGCCGGTGTGGGCAGTCGGCGTGACACCCGGGTGTTGCGCGGCTGGTCGACGCTGCCGGTCGCGCTGGGCCCGGCACGGTCGATGGCCACCCGA
>NZ_JBOHHI010000214.1:0-7868 GCF_050700595.1 Mycobacterium sp. | reverse complement strand
CGGGCCAGTGCCATCGCGACGAATCCCAGAGCCAGCAGCGACGGCAGCTTCACCTGGGAGGACAGCGTGATCAGCACGGCGCCGGCCAGCAGCATGCCCAGCGGCGCCCGGTGCTGCCATCGTTGTCGGTCCGGTCCGGGTACCAATGCCCGGCTCGAATCCACGCCGCGCAGCGCGAACTCAGTGCCGGTCAGCATCAGCCCGAGCATCAGCGCCTCGTTGTGGATGCCGGCAACCAGGTGCATGATCAGCAGCGGATTGGCTGCACCCAGCCACAGTGCGCTGACCTCGGCCACCCCGCAACGCCTGGCCAGTCGCGGCGTCGCCCATACGATCAGCCCCACGCCGGCCAACACCACCAGCCGGTGGCACAACACCGCGGCGACGATGTTCTCGCCGGTCAGCGCGGAAATCCCGTGCCCGACCCATAGGAACAGCGGCCCGTAGGGCGCCGGGGTTTCGCGCCACAGGCTCGGCACCGACAGCGTGAATACGTGGCCGAGGCCCAGGCCGGGCGCCGGACCCACCCGGTAGGGGTCGAGTCCCTCCCGGCAGATCTGGCTTTGTGCGAGGTAGGAGTAGACGTCCTTGCTGTACATCGGCGGTGCAACCAGCAACGGGATCGTCCACAGCAGCAGCGTGCGGTCCAACGCGCCGCGCGACATGCGCCGGTCGCCCAGCGCGAAACGGCCCAGCATCAACCACGCCAGCGCCATCATCACCGCCCCGGTGGTGGTCATCGTCAACGACACCGTCTGGATCCGTGACGGCAGGTTGAGCAGCCGGACGCCGAATGTCGGATCCTGGACCACCGGCCGCGCTCCGGCGCCCAATGCGCCGATCGCCATCAGGACCGTGCCGGTTGCGCCGAATAGCCGGGTGCGGCGAAGCGCGACCAACTCACTATGGTTGAGCGGCGAACCCACGGCCTGTTCGTCACCATGCCAGCTCGCAATCGACGAACTCAGAGTGTGTTGGCGGGCTGCCATCAACGCAGCGTAACCGCCACCCGGGGGCCCCGGACCGTCCACCGGGCTGGACCCGTCGCCCGAATTGCGTCACACTGGTGTTGTGAAAATCCGGTCGGACGTCAAAGGCGCTGAAGGAGCGCCCGCAGCTTCGACGCACGACGGCCACACGCGAAGTGCCGTCGTGCGGTTGCTGTTGGAGTCCGGATCGATCACGGCCGGCCAGATCGGCGAGCGGCTGGGCCTGTCCGCCGCTGGCGTGCGGCGTCATCTGGACGCGCTGATCGAGGCGGGCGAGGCGGAAGCTGTTCCGGCCGCGGCCTGGCAGCAGGTGGGACGGGGCCGGCCGGCCAAGCGGTACCGGCTGACCGCCGCCGGACGGGGCAAGTTGGACCACAGCTACGACGACCTGGCGGCGGCGGCGATGCGTCAACTTCGTGAGATCGGCGGGGAGGACGCGGTCCGAACCTTCGCGCGGCAACGCATCGACGCGATCTTGTCCGAGGTTGAGCCGCCCCGTTCCGCCGCGGATGACGAGCTCGAAGCGGCCGCCGAGCGGATCGCCGGGGCGTTGAGCAAGGCCGGCTACGTCGCGACCACCACACGGGTGGACGGGCCGATTCACGGTGTGCAGATCTGTCAGCACCACTGCCCGGTCTCGCATGTGGCCGAGGAGTTCCCGGAGTTGTGCGAAACCGAGCAACAGGCCATGGCCGAGGTGCTCGGCAGGCACGTGCAGCGGTTGGCGACCATCGTCAACGGCGACTGCGCCTGCACCACGCATGTCCCGCTCACCACAACCGAAGCCGAACCCGCACTTCGACGCACAGCCCGCGTCGAAGCCACCACGAGCAAACAAGGAGCGTCGTAATGACGACTACCCCCGAGGTTCAGAAGCTGGGCGCCCCCTTGGCTAAGGAATCCCTGTCCCAGGAGGAGGCGATCGCCTCGCTGGGCCGCTACGGCTACGGCTGGGCCGACTCCGACGTGGCCGGCGCCAGCGCGCAGCGCGGCTTGTCCGAGGCGGTGGTCCGCGACATCTCGGCGAAGAAGAACGAGCCGGAGTGGATGCTGCAGAACCGGCTGAAGGCGCTGCGCATCTTCGATCGCAAGCCGATGCCGACGTGGGGCGCCAACCTCGAGGGCATCGACTTCGACAACATCAAGTACTTCGTGCGCTCCACCGAGAAGCAGGCGACCAGTTGGGAGGATTTGCCAGAAGATATTCGCAATACTTACGACCGGCTGGGCATCCCGGAGGCCGAGAAGCAGCGCTACGTTGCCGGTGTAGCGGCTCAATACGAATGCTTGGCTGGTGACACCTTGGTGTGGACGACTAACCGTGGCCAACTCCCGATCAAGGAGATCGAGTTCGGCGATCGGGTCTTCGCCTACGACGAGGACTCCGAACGGTTCGTGGTTGCGCCCGTTAAGGCTTCAGCCCAGACCGACACCCGGCTGACCTACGCGGTCAAGACGACGCGGCGTGCCATCCGCGCCACCGACAACCACCCGATGCTGGTGTTGCGTGACGAGCGCAAGGAAGGCCGGCAGCGCGCCCGGTATGCCCGCCGTTGGGTCACCGTGGGCGAGATCAAGTCCGGTGACTTCATCGCGGTGCCACGGGCCATCCCGGATGTTGGTGTCGCGGCTGAACTTCCAAGCGTTGCCGGCTTGGCTACTCCCGCGGCTAGCACCGTGAACCTGATGTGGCTGCTGGGGCTGTACATCGGCGATGGCAATCTGCATCTCTCGACGAAGACCTATCGAGTTCAGTTGGCCATCCCCGCAACCGACGTCAAGCTCCGGGCCGAGGTGGCGCGTGTCGTCGAGGATCTGTTCGGGCTGCGGTGCATTGAGGCTGACGAGTACCGCATTGTCGTCAACTCCAAGGCGCTGACCGAGTGGATTGTTGCGTTGGGCTTCGGTGGACTGTCGTTGACCAAGCGGGTGCCCGACTGGGTTTACGGCTTGCCGGTCGACCAGCGGCTGGCCTTCCTCGGTGGTTGGGTCGATGCCGACGGCTATGTGGGGCCGGCAAGCAGTGGGTCGATCCTGCTTACCTGCGCCAACGAGCCCCTCATCGGTCAAGCCCGGGAGTTGGCCGAGCTCTGCGGGTTGCGGGCAGGTGGCCCGTGGTCGTTCACCCAGCCATATCGGCACGCTCCCGAGCGGATGCAGATTGCTTGGCGGCTAGGTATTTCCGGTGACTTTGAGCGCCTGGGTTGTCGCAACCCGAAGCGGACTGACCGCTTCGGCCGCCGCCGTTACATGCATTCGTCGAATGGTGCTCACGGGACGACGATCCGAGCGCACACCAACGAATGGCTCGGCTTTGAGCGGGTCAAGTCCATCGAGCCGTATGCAATCGAACCGGTCTACGACATCGAGGTCGACGGTCCGCACAACTTTGTGGCCGAAGGCCTGGTAGTGCACAACTCAGAGGTTGTTTACCACCAGATTCGGGAAGACCTTGAAGCCCAAGGGGTTATCTTCCTCGACACCGATAGTGGTTTGCGGGAACACGAAGATATCTTCAAGCAGTACTTCTGCGCGGTGATCCCCGCCGGGGACAATAAGTTCTCCGCGCTGAACACCGCGGTCTGGAGCGGCGGCAGCTTCATCTACGTCCCACCGGGTGTGCACGTCGACATCCCGCTGCAGGCCTACTTCCGGATCAACACCGAGAACATGGGCCAGTTCGAGCGGACGCTGATCATCGTCGATGAGGGTGCGTACGTGCACTACGTGGAAGGCTGCACCGCTCCCGTTTACAAGTCCGATTCGCTGCACTCGGCAGTCGTGGAGATCGTCGTGAAGCCCGGTGGCCGTTGCCGCTACACGACGATCCAGAACTGGTCGAACAACGTCTACAACCTCGTCACCAAGCGGGCGCGCGCCGAGGCCGGCGCCACCATGGAGTGGGTCGATGGCAACATCGGCTCCAAGGTCACCATGAAGTATCCGGCGGTCTGGATGACCGGCGAGCACGCCAAGGGTGAGGTGCTTTCGGTGGCGTTCGCCGGCGAGGGTCAGCACCAGGACACCGGTGCCAAGATGCTGCACCTTGCGCCGAACACGTCGAGCAACATCGTCTCGAAATCGGTTGCCCGCAGCGGCGGTCGCTCGTCCTACCGCGGCCTGGTGCAGGTGAACAAGGGGGCGCACGGGTCTCGGGCGAGCGTGAAATGCGATGCACTGCTTGTCGATGACATCAGTCGCAGCGACACCTACCCGTACGTCGACATCCGCGAGGACGACGTCACGATGGGCCACGAGGCCACCGTCTCCAAGGTCAGCGAGAACCAGCTGTTCTACCTGATGAGTCGCGGGCTTGCCGAAGACGAAGCGATGGCGATGGTAGTGCGCGGTTTCGTCGAGCCGATTGCCAAGGAACTGCCGATGGAATACGCGCTGGAGCTCAACCGGCTCATCGAGCTGCAGATGGAAGGCGCGGTGGGCTAGTGGTCGCGGCGCGAGAGGCGACCGGAGAAGCCACCCCGACAAATCTCACCGAGGCAGTCGAAGGGGTCACCGCCAACAAGGGCGAGGTGTTCACCTCATTCGACGTCGGCGCCTTCGAGGTTCCCCACGGTCGAGACGAGATCTGGCGGTTTACTCCGCTGCGACGGCTGCATGGCCTACACGACGGCTCCGCGGCGGCGACGGGAACGGTGACCATCGAAGTCAGCGACCAGCCGGGTGTGTGCGTCGAAACCGTCCGGCGTGGCGACGATCGGCTGGGTGCCGCGGGTGTACCTGCTGACCGCATTGCTGCCCAGGCTTTTTCGTCCTTCAACAAGGCGACCGTGGTCACCGTGGACAACAAAGGCGTGGCACCCGAGGAACCCATCGGCATCACGATCACCGGACCGGGTGAGGGCGCGACGGCTTACGGCCACTTGCAGGTGCGCGCCTGCGAGCTCGCCCGGGCGGTCGTCGTCATCGACCAACGCGGCAGCGGAATCTATGCCGACAACATCGAATTCGTCGTCGACGACGCCGCGCACCTCACCGTGGTCTGGATCGCCGACTGGGCGGACGACGCGGTCAACGTCACCATGCATCACGCTGCATTGGGCAAGGACGCCGTGCTGCGGCACGTCGCCGTCATGCTCGGCGGAGACCTGGTGCGTCTGACAGGTCGGGTTCGGTTTGCGGCTTCGGGCGGGGACGCAGAGTTGCTCGGCTTGTGCTTCGCCGACGACGGTCAGCATCTCGAATCTCGGCTGTTGATCGACCACGGGCAGCCCAACTGCCGCTCGAACGTGGTGTATAAGGGTGCTCTGCAAGGTGATCCGGACTCATCGTGCCCTGATGCGCGCACGGTGTGGGTTGGTGACGTGCTGATCCGGCCGGAGGCCATCGGCACGGATACATTCGAGGTCAACCGCAACCTGGTGCTCACCGACGGCGCCCGGGCCGATTCGATACCGAACCTCGAGATCGAGACGGGTGAGATTGTCCAGGCCGGACACGCCAGTGCCACCGGAAGGTTCGACGACCTGCAATTGTTCTATCTGCGTGCTCGCGGCATCCCGGAGGATCAGGCCCGCCGGCTCATCGTGCGCGGCTTCTTCGGTGAGATCATTGCCAGGATCGCCGTTCCCACCGTGCGTGAGCGCCTCACCGACGCCATCGAACACGAGCTCGCCCTCACCGAAGCCATGTACGGGACCATTTAAGGACACCAATCAGCGATGACCACACTGGAAATCAAGGACCTGCACGTCAGCGTCGCCACTGCCAATGAGGTCGACGAGATCTCGATCTTGCGAGGTGTCGACCTCACGGTGAATTCGGGTGAGACCCATGCATTGATGGGACCCAACGGATCCGGCAAGTCCACGTTGTCGTATGCGATCGCCGGCCATCCCAAATACAAGGTCACGTCTGGATCGATCACCCTTGACGGCAAAGACGTGCTGGCGATGACCGTCGACGAACGCGCCCGCGCGGGGTTGTTCCTGGCCATGCAGTACCCGGTCGAGGTGCCCGGCGTGTCGATGTCGAACTTCCTGCGTACCGCGGTCACCGCGGTGCGCGGCGAGGCGCCGAAGCTGCGGCACTGGATCAAGGAGGTGCGCGCGGCGATGGACGCCCTCGACATCGACCAGGCTTTCGCCGAACGCAGCGTCAACGAGGGTTTCTCCGGTGGCGAGAAGAAACGCCACGAGATCTTGCAGCTCTCGCTGCTCAAGCCGAAAATCGCGATTCTCGACGAAACCGACTCCGGCTTGGACATCGACGCGCTGCGGGTGGTCAGCGACGGGGTGAACCGCTACGCCGAGACCGAGCACGGCGGCATCCTGCTGATCACCCATTACACCCGGATCCTGCGCTACATCCATCCGCAATTCGTGCACGTGTTCGTCGGTGGCCGAATCGTCGAGTCGGGTGGTCCGGAACTGGCGGACGAACTCGAAGAGAACGGCTACGTGCGCTTCACCCAGACGGCGGCCACCGGGGCCTGACCATGACGACGACGTCGGTGGTTCCATTCGACCTCGCCGCGATCCGCGCCGACTTCCCGATCCTCAAGCGCGTGATGCGGGGCGGAAACCAGTTGGCTTACCTGGATTCCGGTGCCACCTCGCAGCGGCCGGTGCAAGTGCTCGACGCCGAGCGTGAGTTTCTGATCACCTCCAACGGCGGGGTGCACCGTGGCGCGCACCAGCTGATGGAAGAGGCCACCGACGCCTACGAGCAGGGCCGCGCCGATATCGCTGGATTCGTCGGCGCCGACGCCGATGAGCTGGTATTCACCAAGAACGCCACCGAGGCGCTCAACCTGATGTCCTACGTGTTCGGCGACGACCGTTTCGAGCGGGCGGTCGGGCCGGGTGACGTCATCGTCACCACCGAGCTCGAACACCACGCCAACCTGATCCCATGGCAGGAACTGGCCCGGCGGACGGGTGCCACGCTGCGCTGGTACGGCGTAACTGACGATGGCCGTATTGATCTAGAGTCGTTACAGCTCGACGAGCATGTCAAAATTGTTGCCTTCAGCCATCATTCGAATGTCACCGGCGCACTGACCCCGGTTGGCCAACTGGTCGACCGGGCGCGCGAAGTGGGTGCGTTGACGGTGCTGGACGCCTGCCAGTCGGTGCCGCACCAACCGGTCGACTTCCACGCGCTCGGCGTCGACTTCGCCGCGTTTTCCGGGCATAAGATGCTGGGTCCCAACGGCATCGGTGTGCTTTACGGCCGCCGCGACCTGTTGTCGACGCTGCCGCCGTTCCTGACCGGCGGCTCGATGATCGAAACGGTGACCATGGAGTCCAGTACCTACGCGCCGGCGCCGCAACTGTTCGAGGCAGGCACCCCGATGACCTCGCAGGTTGTCGGATTAGCAGCAGCCACACGCTATCTCGGTGCCATCGGCATGGACGCCGTCGAAAACCACGAATGTGAATTGGTGGCCGCAGCGATTGAGGGTCTGTCCAGGATCGATGGCGTGCGGATCATCGGGCCGACATCGATGGATGGCCGCGGATCGCCGGTGTCGTTCGTCGTCGACGGTGTGCACGCGCACGATGTCGGGCAGGTGCTCGACGACGACGGCGTCGCCGTACGGGTCGGGCACCACTGCGCGTTGCCGCTGCATCGCCGGTTCGGGCTGGCCGCCACCGCGCGGGCGTCGTTCGCGCTGTACAACACGCTCGACGAGGTCGATCGGCTGGTGGCCGGTGTGCGGCGTGCCGTGGACTTCTTTGGGGGAGTCTGACCGTGCGGCTGGAGCAGATCTATCAGGACGTGATCCTCGATCACTACAAGCATCCGCAGCATCGTGGGCTGCGTGAGCCGTTCGGCGCGCAGGTCTACCACGTCAACCCGGTGTGCGGCGACGAGGTCACCCTACGAGTGGCGTTGTCCGACGACGGCGAGCACATC
>NZ_JBOHHI010000213.1:0-3641 GCF_050700595.1 Mycobacterium sp. | reverse complement strand
CGATCTGCTGCGAAAGATGTTGCCCCGCAGTGCGGCTCATTTACTGATTCGGCTGCGCAATGCTTTGTTCGAGGGCGTGATCTGGTTTTTGGCGCGTAAGACGCCGGGCTTCATGAAGTGGTGGATCCGCCGCATCGCGATCAGCAACCTGCCCAAGGGTTATGACGTCGACACCCACTTCAAGCCGCGCTATAACCCGTGGGACCAGCGGCTGTGCCTGATCCCCGACGCCGACCTGTACGTTGCGATCAGCGAAGGCCGCGCCCAGGTGGTCACCGAGCATATCGACCACTTCGACTCCACCGGCATCGTGTTGCAAACGGGCAGCCATCTGGACGCCGACATCATCGTCACCGCCACCGGTCTGCAGTTGCAGGCGCTGGGCGGGGCCACGATCAGGTTGGACGGTGTCGAGATCAAGCCACAGGACCGCTTTGTCTACAAGGCACACATGCTCGAGGATGTGCCCAACCTGTTCTGGTGTGTCGGCTATACCAACGCGTCGTGGACACTGCGCGCCGACATCACCGCGCGCGCGACAGCGAAGCTGTTGGCGTACATGAGCTCTCACGGCTACACGCACGCCTACCCGCATCTCGGCGGTGAGCCGATGCCCGAGAAGCCAGCCTGGGACATCCAGGCGGGATACGTTTTGCGGGCACTGCATGCGCTGCCGAAGTCGGGCACCAAGCGGCCCTGGAATGTGCGGCAGAACTACTTCGCCGATGCCATCGACTACCGTTTCGATCGCATCGAAGAGGCGATGGTATTCGGGCGGGCCGAAGAGCCGGCGGCGTTGGCGGGTTAGGGCCACACCGTGATCAGGATCATTTCGATAAAGATCCCGATGGCGGCGCCGAATGCGGCAGCGAACGCTCCTATGGCGAACTGTCGCGCGGGCACAAACGGATAGGCGATCGCCCCCAGGATGGCGGGAAATATCCATGCGACGGGCCAAAGCATGACGAGGCTCAGCGCGAGAGTCATAGCTCCGGCAAATAGACCAGTCAGCAATAGGATTGGCTCGTCGCGCGGTCGTGTGCGACGAGGAACCGGTCCGTCGGGCGTCATCCGAGGGCCACTCCCACAAATAAGAAGCCCAGCATCGCCGCAGCGCCGGTCAACGGCGCGATGACGGCCGCGACGCCGATAGTGCGCAACGCACTGCGACGAGCCCATCCCGCAACAGCCAGGCCGGTAACGATCAATGGGATACATATTGCGCCGACGATCGCCCAATTCATGACGGCGTGCGGCCGGTGCTCAGACGTGGCCATCGCGAGGTGGATGATCGTCGCCCACAAGACTCCGGCCAAGCACGCTCCGCCGACGACCGCGTCGCGCCAACTGATTTCGCCAGTTGTACCGGACCGTTTCAACGGCATTGGTCTAGTATCTCTCATTTCAGCATCACCACCGAGGCTGGGTTCGGCAGTGTCCCGAGCTCTGTGGTCAGCAGGGGCACTATCGGCACGACTCCGGAAAGACCTTGGAAGTCACTCAGCACCTGTGGGTCCCCGATATCGTGACTCCACCACAGGCCCTTCTCCGGACCCCATTGACCTACATCTGCCGGCCACATTCGGAGGACGGTAGACGTCGTGGGAACGCCGTGGGCGCCGGGTCGATCGTTGTAGGCCTCGAGGGCGGGAAACGATGTGGCGACGCCGCCGATACGGGGTGCATCGGCGCCGGGCTGCACGGCAATAGTGCCCTTGACACAAACAGTTTCCTTGGCCAGGCTTTCACCTCCCGGTGAGAACGGATCTGCGGCCGCATAGTCGATGTACACCGAGCCGTCGTGGCGCTGCGCGACCTTGATTGTGGGGCTACCCGTACGCACCTGGTTGGTGGTCAGGTTGGCCGAAGGGTTCTGCCGCGCGACCACCACGCCGTTCTCGTAGTCGATTTCCAGCGAGACCCGCGAACTCTCCGGGCTGGCGGCTGGGTTGAAACCGCGGTTGTCGCCGGCGTTGTCGTCGAAGATCAAAGGCAACGCTGTCGGGTCCTTGACCGACTTGGCAGGGATGAACAGGTTCATCCGTACCACCCCTTGTCCAGGTACCGGCGTGATGCGACCCACCACGATATTGGGTGGTACATCGGCGTTCTTGGGGTCGTAACTATGCGGGTCCAGCGCCGCAGCGGTTTCCAATCTGCCGCCGAGGACGGTGGCCGACCGAACACCTGTTGGAAAGCACCGATTTGATTCGCTAACTGGGGTCCTGGACTCTGCGGTGGTCCTGCAACGGCCGGGATCGTTGCGTCACCGTCGGCCATGTTGATGGCGTTGGCGAGCAAATCGTCGATGGCGTCGGCTTCCCGCAGAATCGCAAAGAGCCGCTGCTGAAGGTCCAGCGTGTAGATCAACGCGTCCGCTGGATCTGTGATCTCGTCGGTGAATTCAACCTTGCTGGTGTACGGGTTCACCGTCAGGCGGTGCTCGTGCGCTTCGCTCATCAGGCTCCGCAGTTTCGCTTGTACGGCTTCAATTCCGTCTGCGGCAGTTTTCGCGGCGTGCGCGACCGCCATCGCCTCCTCGCCATGGCTGTCGAGATCTCTGCGGGTCGCGGCGAGAGCGTGTTTGGCGGCCTCGGCAGTGTCACCGTGCCAGGTCTCGAAGACGCGCAACGCGCCCAGCCCCTCCGACGCATCGGAGGCAGCTTGGGCCCGCCCCTGGGCGGCGCGGAATACCTCACGTACCGCCTCTGCATTCCACGCCTCGACGTCGGCAACTGATAATCCGTGGCCGCTCACATCGTCTCCATCTGGAGCAGAGTGGCAGCCACGGTGGACGTCGTCACTTCACCTTGACCGTCGGGAGCATCGCGAGATATGTGCAACTGAAAGCGCATCTCGCGAGTGCGGCGGGCGGTGACTACCGACTTTCTCGATCAGCGATACCATCGGCCCATGTCGGACACGCCCCCTACCGGGCCTTTCCCCGAACCAAGCCGCAGCGGAGGTCCTTTCGTCCCGGCTGCGCCACCTTCATGGCCGCCAGCGCCAGCGATGGCTACCCGCAAGTCCGCACGCTGGCCCATCCTTGCCATGCTGGTGATGACGCTCGTCGCCGTCGCTGCTGCTGCCGCCGCGTGGCTGCGCCCGCTGCCGGAAGTCAAAACACCATCTGCTCCGGCCGCACCCACTTTCACCGACCAACAAATCGCCGATGCGAAAGTGAACATTTGCGATGCGTTCAAGATTGTGTACAAGTCAGTGTCCACGAATACGAGTCGCACCAACCCAGTACCGGGTGACGAGATAGGCGCGCTTGCCACAGGCGTATACGCGTCCTTGTCGAACTACACGGGCGGAGATTATCTTATGGATCGCCTGACGGCAGAGCCCGCAACCCCCGCTCAGCTCGCGAACTCGATCAAATCACTCGCCAATGCCCTTAAAAAGATCGCGATAATCGACCTAGCCGGCGAGCCGGATTCCGCGCTCGTTCCACTCCGGCAGGCTATAAACGCGGAAGCGGTAACGATCCAGGGGCTGTGCAAATGAGCAGTGAAGCTCCGCCTGGTGAATTAGGCGAACTCCTCGTAGGGCATGTGTGGACGCCGCAATCAGATCTGAGCATTACTAGTGTCGCCTCGACGAAACGGCAAACCACTTCGACCGCGTGGCAGCATTTT
>NZ_JBOHHI010000212.1:0-4160 GCF_050700595.1 Mycobacterium sp. | reverse complement strand
CTGCGTGCCGAGCGCGAGCAGGGCATCACGATTGACGTCGCCTATCGCTACTTCGCCACGCCCAAGCGGAAATTCATCATCGCCGACACCCCCGGGCACGTGCAGTACACCCGCAACATGGTGACCGGGGCATCCACCGCGCAACTGGCGATCGTCCTGGTCGACGCCCGGCAGGGCCTGCTCGAGCAGTCACGTCGGCACACCTTCCTGGCATCGCTGCTGGGCATCCAGCACATTGTGCTGGCGGTCAACAAAATGGATCTGATCGATTGGGACCGAGAGACTTTCGAGGCGATTCGCGACGAGTTCCACGCCTTCGCCACGCGCCTGGACGTGCAGGACGTGACCACCATCCCGATGTCGGCGCTGCACGGCGACAACGTGGTAACCAAGTCCGACAAGACACCCTATTACGACGGGCCGGCGTTGTTGTCGCACCTCGAAGAGGTGTACATCGCCGGCGACCGCAACATGGTCGATGTCCGCTTCCCGGTTCAGTACGTCATCCGGCCGCAGACCCGCGAGCATCAAGACCACCGCAGCTACGCCGGCACGGTGGCCAGCGGGGTAATGCGCCCGGGTGATGAGGTGGTTGTGCTGCCGACGGGTAAGTCCACCCGGATCAGTGCGATCGACGGGGCGACCGGGCCGGTGGCGGAAGCGTTTCCGCCGATGGCGGTCTCGGTGAGCCTCGCCGACGACATCGACATCTCGCGCGGCGACATGATCGCCCGACCCACCAATCAACCGAGGGTCAGCCAGGAGTTCGACGCGACGGCGTGCTGGATGGCGGACGGCTCGCCATTGGAACCCGGCCGCGATTACGTCCTCAAGCACACCACCCGCACAACTCGCGCGAGGATCACCGCGCTGGTCTACCGGCTGGACGTCAACACGCTGCACCGCGACAAGAGCGCGACGGCATTGCAGCTCAATGAACTTGGTCGCATCTCGCTGCGCACCCAGGTGCCACTGCTGCTCGACGAGTACACCCGCAATGCCAGTACCGGGTCGTTCATCCTCATCGACCCCGACACCAACGGCACGGTAGCGGCGGGCATGGTGCTGCGTGACGCTTCGGCCCGCACGTCGAGCCCGAATACGGTGCGGCACCAGTCGTCGGTGACCGCAGAAGATCGGACGGCCCGGGGGCGTACCCTGTGGTTCACCGGGCTATCCGGTTCGGGCAAGTCGTCGGTGGCCATGCTGGTGGAACAGAAGTTGCTCGAAAAAGGAGTCCCCGCTTATGTTCTCGACGGTGACAACCTGCGGCACGGCTTGAACGCCGATCTGGGGTTTTCCATGGCCGATCGGGCGGAAAACCTGCGCCGGCTGGCGCACGTGGCGTCACTACTCGCCGATAGCGGACACACCGTCCTGGTGCCGGCGATCAGCCCGCTGGCCGAGCACCGTGAACTGGCGCGCCAGATACACGCTGACGCCGGGCTCGACTTTGTCGAGGTCTTCTGCGATACGCCGCTCGAGGACTGCGAAAGACGAGATCCCAAGGGCCTCTACGCCAAGGCGCGCGCGGGCGAGATCACACATTTCACCGGTATCGACAGCCCGTATCAGCGGCCGAAGAACCCCGACCTGCGCCTGGTGCCCGGACCATCCCTCGACGAACACGCGCAGCGCGTCATCGAGTTGCTCGAGTCTCGAGAGTGAGCGACCACGAGTTGGCTGCTCGGTTGGCCACTCAAGCCGGGGAGCTGCTGCTGGCCGTGCGCGACGAGCTGGCCGGCGCGGTTGAGGCCGAGCGGAAAGCAGCGGGGGACAAGCGATCCCACGATTACCTGGTGGACGCGCTGGCCCGCGAACGACCCGACGACGCGGTGCTTTCCGAAGAAGGCGCGGACAATCCGGTGCGGTTGCGCTCCGAACGGGTATGGATAGTCGACCCGCTGGACGGCACGCGGGAATTCGCCGAACTCGGCCGCGAGGACTGGGCCGTCCACGTCGCGCTGTGGCATTCCGGGGAGCTGGCGGCCGGCGCGGTCGCGCTGCCCGCGCAGGGCGTCACACTGGCCACGCCCGATGTTGAGCCGCCATCGCCGCAGCCGGGACCGCCGCGGATCGTCGTCTCCCGCACCCGCCCACCGGCAATCGCCCTACGGGTCCGCGACCAGCTCGGCGGCACCCTGGTGGCGATGGGATCGGCCGGGGCCAAGGTCGCCGCGGTCATCCAGGGACTGGCTGATGTGTACGTGCACGCCGGCGGGCAGTACGAATGGGATTCCGCGGCGCCGGTCGCGGTGGCCCGTGGCGCCGGCCTGCACACCTCGCGCATCGACGGGTCGCCGCTGGAGTACAACCGGGCCGACCCGCGGCTGCCGGATCTGGTGGTGTGCCGTCCCGAGTACGCGGACGCGGTGCTGGCTGTGACCGGCTGACCGCGGAGGGCCAGTGGCAGAATCCACAGCATGCGGATGTCGGCCAAGGCGGAGTATGCGGTTCGCGCGATGGTGCAGCTCGCGACCTCCGACAGCGGCGTGTTGGTCAAGACCGACGATTTGGCACATGCCCAGGGCATTCCCCCGCAGTTCCTGGTCGACATCTTGTCCGACCTACGCACCGATCACCTTGTCCGCAGCCACCGTGGCCGCGACGGGGGCTATGAACTCGCCCGTCCCGCAACCGAGATCAGCGTCGCCGACGTGCTGCGTTGCATCGACGGCCCGCTGGCCAGCGTGCGCGACATCGGTCTGGGCGATCTGCCCTATTCTGGTCCGACCACCGCGCTGACCGATGTCTGGCGGGCGCTGCGGGCCAGCATGCGCTCGGTGCTGGAGCAAACGACGGTGGCCGACGTCGCCGCCGGGAACCTGCCCGAACACGTGGGGCAGCTTGCCGACGACTACCGCGGCCAGGAGCGCGAGCGCCGCGGCCCGCGCTAGCCTGAGCCGTAGGGCCGGGTGAGGATCTCCAGGAAATGCCCGCCGGGATCGCGGAAGTACACACCGCGACCGTCATCCCGACGGTTGATCTCGCCGGGCCGTTCGCCACGGGGGTCGGCCCAGTGCTCGAGCCCTCGCGACGCGATCTTGCCGTAGATCGCATCGAAGTCGTCCTCGGAAACCAGGAATGCGTAGTGCTGCGGCCGGATCTCTTCGCCGTCGGGCACATCGGCGAAGTCCAGGCTGGCGCCGTGCTCCAGCGTGACGACCAGAAAGTGGCCGAATGGGACCGGGCTCGGCAGCCCGAACAGCTCGCTCAAGAATTCTGCGGATTCCCGCTTGTCCCGGGCGGCGACGATGGTGTGGTTGAAAGCAATTGCCATTGTGCTTGCCAGTCAACCACTCTGGGCATGCCGCCACAATGGCAAAACCGTTACTTCGGTGCGGTCAGCTCCAGGGCGATGTTATCCGGATCGCGGAACTCCAGAATGTATGACGGACCGATGTCCTTGACCGGTTCGTGGTGGATGCCCAGGTCGTCGAGATGCTTGGCCGCCGCCTCCAATTCGGCCTTGCTGGCCGCCCGGAACGCGACGTGGTCCAGGCCGACGCGGTTCTCGTCGAAGCGGTCGCTGGCGACCGGCCGCAGCCCGATCAGCGTGCCGCCGAGGTCGTAGATGACGCCGCCGAACAAGAAGCCCAGCTGGTTGCGGGTCGCCTCGTCGGCATTGGCGGGAATCTCAAGCAGGACCGGCCAGCCGAACACGCTCTCGTAGAACTGCCGGGATCGCTCGATATCGGTGACGGTGAGCCGGACATGTGCGATGGAGGTAGTGGTAATCGCCACGCCGGCTATGCTGCCAGAATTGCGGTCGTGCAGATAGCGATGATGATGCCGGTAATGGAGCCCCAACTGGATGCCCGCCTGCTGCGGGACTGGGCGGGTGCGATCGACGCCGGCCCGTTCGCGTCGCTGTGCTGGGGCGAGCGCATCGCGTTCGGCAACCCGGAGACCGTGACGCTGTTGGGCGCGCTGGCCGCCTGGACCGACCGGGTGCGGTTGACGACGACGGTGATCGTGCCCCAGTTGCACGACCCCGTGATGCTGGCCAAAGCGTTGGCGACCGGGGACATGCTGTGCGGCGGGCGGCTGACCGTGGGCATCGGTGTGGGCGGCCGGCATGAGGACTACCGTGCGGTCGGCGCGGACCCGGCGACGCAGACGATGCGCGATATGGCCGATCGGGTGGCGGTGATGAAACG
>NZ_JBOHHI010000211.1:0-4806 GCF_050700595.1 Mycobacterium sp. | reverse complement strand
GGCTAACTCACTACAAAGCACCGGGAGAACATCGTGGTACGCACATGGAAGCTGGTCGGCGGTTTGACCGCCGCGACCGTCGCATCGTCCGCCGCAGTGGCGCTGTGCCCGACCGCCGCGGCTGATCCGGCGCCACCCCAGCCGTTACCGTCTCAGCAGTTGCCGGGACTGCCCGCACTCACGCAGTTGAGCCCGATCATTCAGCAAGCCGCCGCCGACCCACAGCAGGCGTCGCAGCTGCTGATGGCCGCGGCATCGGCGTTCACCCACAATCCGACAGTGCCCGACGCGTCGAAAAACGTTGCCTCATCGGTGAATCAACTCGCCCAAGACCCGACGGCGCACATTCCTCCGATCGGTGTTGAACCGGGCGCGCAGGCACATCTGCCACCCGGCATCGACCCCGCGCATGCCGCCGGTGCGGCACCGGACGCCGCGCCTGCACCTGCTCCGGCCCCCCACCTGGTCGCACCGGCAGCCGCGCTGCCCCCGGCGCCGGAGGCCGCCCCCGCCCCGGCGTTCAGCCCGGACGCCCCGCCCACGCAAGACTTCATGTACCCGTCGATCGGCAGCGCCTGCTTGGCGGACGGCGGCAATTCCATCGCGACCGCCCTCTCGGTGGCCGGGCCGGCGAAGATTCCGACGCCCGGTCCAACGGCGGGGCAGACCGCCTATGTGTTCACCGCCGTCGGCACCCCCGGACCCGCCGACGTGCAGAAGCTGCCGCTGAACGTCACCTGGGTGAACCTCACCACCGGCAAGTCGGGCGGCGCGACACTCAAGCCGCAGCCCGACATCAACCCCGACGGGCCGACGACGTTGACCGCGATCGCCGACACCGGTTCGGGCAGCATCCTGTCGACGATCTTCGGGCAAGTCACCACCAAGGACAAGCAGTGCCAGTTCATGCCCACCATCGGTTCGACGGTGGTGCCGTAACAGCGCTACCTCTTGGCCTTCTTGCCGCGAGCGTGCGTACTTGTACACCGCTCACGGCGTGTCGGCGTACAGACACGCACGCTCGCGGTAACTGGGTTAGTAGGCCATGAAGAGGATCGCATCGCGGTCGTATTCCAGACCGGGATGCACGCTGGCCAGGTGCGCCTGAGTCAGCTCGACCAGTTCGTCTTCGTCCTTGCCGACGATGGCCTCTCCGCACGGACAGGTCAGGTGTGTCTTCACGTCGCCGCCTTTCCCTTCTGAGCTGCTTTCATCTGCTTCTTGTAGGACCGCACCTGCTCGAGCGAGCGGGCGTCGACGATATCGGCAACCGACATGTGGATACCGGCCTTGCCGTACTCGCCGGCCGCCGCGCGCCAGCCCGCCGGTGTGACCCCGTACTGCTTGCCAAGCAGCGCCAGAAAGATTCGCGCCTTCTGCTCGCCGAACCCCGGTAGCCCCTTGAGCCGCCGCAGCAGCTCGGGCCCGTCCGGGTCGCCGGTCGTCCACAACGCGACCGCGTCGCCGCTGTAGTCGTCCACGATGATCTGCGCCAGGACCTGGATCCGCTTGGCCATCGAGCCTGGAAGCCGATGCACCGCAGGCGGTTCCGAGCACAGGCCGGCGAACTTGTCCGGGTCGTAGTCGGCGATCTCAGCGGCGTCGAAACCGCCCATCCGGTCGGCGATCTTCCTCGGACCCGCAAACGCGGTCTCCATCGGCACCTGCTGGTCGAGCAGCATACCGACCAGCAGCGCGAACGGATTGGTCTCCAGCAGCGCGTCGGCGGTCGGTTCCTGGACTAACTGCAGCTTCGACACCAGCACAGTCTAAAGCAAAAGCCTTGTCCTGCAGTCCTCGTAACGTTATCCGCTCTTACGGCGAAACTCCCGGCGGTTCTCCACCGGCCCGTGCGTCCGGGCCTGTTTGGCGCGGCCGTCCTTGTGGTCGGATCCGCCCCCTGACTTCGAGTTCTTGCGCTCCAGGGCTTCGCGGAACACGCGCTTGGTCTGGTCTTCCGGCCCGGAGTTGGATTCAGCCATGACCGCAGCGTAGCGCGCTTACCGCATGCCCGGCGGCATACCGTAGACGTGCGATATCGGCATGGTCAGTACGACCCGGCGATCGGTGACCATGGCCTGGCGGTACTCATCCCAGTCCGGGTGCTCACCGGCAATGTTGCGGTACAAGGTGATCAACGCTTCTACCGTGTCGTCGTCGGGCGCCGCCGCCGGCGGTGTCAGCTGCGCGGTGCCCTCGGCAACCGCGTACGACCAGCCGTCATCGGAGCTGACCAGAAGCGATGCCCGCGGGTCACGACGCAGGTTACGGGTCTTGGCCCGCGGTTCGGTGATCGACACCTGTACGGCGTTGTGCCGGGCGTCGAAGTAATACTGCACGTTGGATAGCTGTGGACGTCCGTCGCGTTTGACGGTGGCCAGCACCCCGATCGAGTTTCCGCTGATCACGGCCAGCAACTTGTCGTCGAACACTTGGCGTCCCATGCCTGAAAGCCTACGTCGCCCGGCGTCGATACCATCGCGACATGACCTGCTTTGCAGCGTTCCTGCGTGGCGTCAACGTCGGTGGCGTCAACCTCAGGATGGCCGATGTGGCAACGGCACTAACCGACGCCGGGTTTGCCGACGTGCGCACGATCCTGGCCACCGGCAACGTGCTGCTGGAGTCGCCCACTGCTGCCGACGCGGTACGCACCAGGGCGGAGACCGCACTGCGAGCGCGATTCGGTTACGACGCATGGGTGCTGGTCTACGAGCTCGACACGGTGCGGGCCGTCGTCGATGCCTACCCGTTCGAGCCCGAAGTCGACGGGTACCACTCCTACGTCACGTTGGTCACCGATCCCGACGTGCTCGACGAGCTCGCCGCGTTGCGGGCCGGGCCCGACGAGAAGATCGCCCGCGGGGACGGCGTGATCTATTGGCAGGTGCCCAAGGGGAACACGCTGGACAGCACCATCGGCAAGACGATGGGTAAACGGCGCTACAAGTCGTCAACCACCACCCGAAACCTGCGAACGCTGCGCAAAGTAGTGCGGTGAGCGACAGCAGGTAGGGTTGCGGCGATGAGCCCCACCCGAGAGCGGGCAAACCTCACCGGTGTTTCCGAGACGGCCCTGATGACGCTGCGGGCCCGCGCGCGAGAGGCCGCCCGGCCCGACGGTGTGATCGAGGATCCGATGGCCGTCGCCCTGACTGAGTCCATCGACTTCGACTTCGCCAAGTTCGGCCCGACCCGGCAAGATATGGGCCTGCGGGCGCTGGCATTCGACACCCACACTCGCCGCTACCTCGATGACCACCCGTCGGCAACCGTGGTCGCATTGGCAGAGGGCTTGCAGACCAGCTTCTGGCGTCTGGACACGGCCATAAGCCACGGTCAATTTCGTTGGCTGGCAGTTGATTTGAAGCCAATCATCGACCTTCGCGCTCGGCTGTTGCCGAAATCGCCACGGCTGTCGGTGTGCGCGCAGTCCGCGCTGGATTACAGCTGGACCGAACATGTCGACCCGTCGGGCGGCGTGTTCATCACCGCCGAGGGACTGTTGATGTATCTGCAGCCCGACGAGGCGCTGGGACTGATCACCGAGTGCGCCAAGCGGTTTCCCGGCGGCCAGATGCTCTTCGATCTGCCGCCGGTCTGGTTCGGCTGGTTCACCCGGCGCGGGCATTGGATCTCGCTGCGTTACAAGGTCCCGCCGATGCCGTTCACCATGTCGGTGACCCAGGCCGCGGATCTGGTGAACACGGTGCCGGGCATCCGCGTCGTGCGCGATCTGCCGCTCCCGCCCGGCCGTGGCGTGTTATTCAACCACCTGCTGTCGAGCGCCTATCGTATGCGTGCCCTGGACTTACTGCGTCCGGCGTTGACGCTGCTGGAGTTCGGCTGATCGGCTAGTCGTCGTCCGCGGCGTCCAGATAACGCAGCGCGTCGGCTTTGCCGAGTCCCAATCCGCGGGCCACGTCGAGATAGACACCGGCCGCGGCGGCCATCGCGGCGTCGGAGGGGTCGACGTGTGCGACGAATGTGCCGTGGCGCCCCCGAGTTTCGACGACGGCGGCGGCTTCCAGCTCGCGATACGCGCGGGCCACGGTATTGACGGCCAGGCCGAGCTCGCCGGCCAGTTCGCGCACGGTGGGCAGCCGGGTGCCGGGCCGCAGCGTCCCGGCCCGGATTGCGTCGATGATCTGCGTCCTGAGTTGGTCGAACGGCGGCCGGGCCGATTGTCCGTCGATACGTAGCCACTCCCCCGGCTGCACGTGCCCAGTATTGCGCAGTCCGGCTATCTTGGTGGGGTGCGAGTGACGGTGCTTTCCGGCGCGGGAATCTCGGCCGAGAGCGGCGTGCCGACATTTCGCGACGACAAGAACGGGCTGTGGGCCAAGTTCGACCCCTACGAACTGTCCAGCACGCAGGGTTGGCGACGAAACCCGGAGCGGGTCTGGGGCTGGTATCTGTGGCGGCACTACCTGGTGAGCCGTGTCGAACCCAACGAGGGACATCGCGCCGTCGCTGCCTGGCAGGACCACGCCGAGGTCAGCGTCGTCACCCAGAATGTCGACGATTTGCATGAGCGCGCCGGCAGCTCGCCGGTGCACCATCTACACGGCAGTTTGTTTGACTTCCGTTGTGACACTTGCGGTCTGCCCTATGACGGTGAACTTCCCGAGATGCCCGAGCCGGCGCTGGAGGTACAGCCACCGATTTGTGTGTGCGGCGGGCTGATCCGCCCCGACATCGTGTGGTTCGGCGAACCGCTACCCGAGGAAACGTGGCAGCACGCGGTCGAGGCGACGGCGGCCGCCGATGTGCTCGTCGTCGTCGGCACCTCCAGCATCGTGTACC
>NZ_JBOHHI010000210.1:0-16683 GCF_050700595.1 Mycobacterium sp. | reverse complement strand
CTTCCTGGCGACGGACCCGCCGCGGCACACCATGCTGCGCAAGCTGGCCACTGCCGCATTCACCCCGAGGCAGGTCAGGCGCATCGAGGATTCGATCAAAGCGAACGCCAAGACCATCGTCGAAGAGCTCCGGGCCGCCGGCAGCGGGGCCGACTTCGTCGAGCACTGCGCCAAAGAACTGCCCATCCGCACGCTGTCGGACATGGTCGGCATTCCGGAATCAGAGCGCCAGCAGGTCGCGTACGCCACCGATGCCATCGTGTCCTGGGCCGACCCCGTCTACCTCGACGGCCGCAACCCCCTGGAAGTCATGTTCGAAGCAGTAACGTATCTGCATCAAATCGCCGGCACACTCGCCGCGCAGCGCCGCGACCACCCCGGCGAGGATCTGTTCAGCAGCCTGGTGAGCACCGAGGTCGACGGCGATCGCCTCACCGACAACGATGTGGCCGCATATTTTGTGCTGCTCGCCGTGGCCGCCAACGACACCACCCGCCAAACCACCAGCCACGCGATCAAGGCGCTCACCGACTTCCCCGATCAGCGTGCCTGGCTGCTATTGGACTTCGACAACCGCATCGGCACGGGGGTGGAGGAATTCATCCGCTGGGCCACGTCGGTGATGACGTTCCGCCGCACGGCGGCAACCGATTACGAGCTGGGCGGTCAGACCATCCGGGCGGGGGAGAAGGTGGTGATGTTCTACGCATCCGGAAACTGGGATGACGCGGTGTTCGACCATCCCGGCCGGTTCGACTTGAGCCGACACCCCAACCCGCACGTCGGTTTCGGCGGCGGCGGAGAACATTACTGTCTGGGCACACATCTGGCCCGGGCGCAACTACGCGCCATCTTCGGTGAGCTGCTGCGGCAGCTGCCGGATATCCAGGCCGGTGATCCCGCCTACGTGCCGGGCAACTTCATCCACGGCATCCGCAGCATGCCGTGCACCTTCTGACGCTCTAAAGCACGGATACCGGCGAGAGCTCGTCGGCCAGCAGCGCCAGCGATTCCGAGCAGCCGCTGTCGACCTTGACGCTGGCCAGGTCGTCGCCGCGGGTTGGCCCGCGGTTCACGATGGCGATCGGGATGCTACGCGCCGCGGCGTGCCGGACGAATCGATACCCGGAGAACACCGTCAGCGACGACCCGGCAACCAACAGCACGTCAGCTTCCTCGACGAGTGAAAACGCTTGGCCAACACGACCTTTCGGCACATTCTCACCGAAGTAGACGATATTGGGCTTGAGCATACCGCCACAGGAGGGGCAGTCGATGTAGCGGAATGAGGCAGTATCGGCGACGACGGCGTCGGCATCGGGAGCCACCGCGAGCCCGCCGACGGTCTCGGCCTGCTCGATGAATCCCGGGTTGAGGGCCTCCAGTTTGTCGGCCAGCGCCGCGCGCGACATGGTCAGCGCGCAGCTCAGGCAGATCACCTGCGCGTAGCTGCCGTGCAGATTGACCACGGTGGCACTGCCGGCCTTGGTGTGCAGCAGGTCGACGTTCTGGGTGATCACGCCGAGCACCACCCGGGCCCGCTCCAGCGTGACCAACGCGCGGTGCCCGGCATTGGGCGCCGTGTGGTCGATGTGACGCCAGCCGATGTGGTTGCGGGCCCAATACCGCTGCCGGAACTCCGGATCGCCGACGAACTGGCCGATCGTCATCGGATTGCTTGGCGGCGAATCGGGCCCGCGGTAGTCGGGAATTCCCGAATCGGTGGAGATCCCGGCGCCGGTCAGCACCGCCACCCGACGATCGGTCAGCAGCGCGACCAGGTCCGGCGACTGGTGTGGCGTCGTCATGTGGAGACGGTGACAATCTGGTCCAAGCCAGAAATGCGAAGCAATGTCCTGATCGGTCCGGTCGTGGGCACGACCAGGTGGACCTCGGTGGCCCTTGCGACCGTGAAAAGCGCTTGGACAGCGGAACTGTCGCAATATGGGACAGCCGTCATGTCCACGATAATCGCGGACGCGCCGTTAGCCGCTTGTGCGAGCGCGTCTTTGAAATCGTCGGCGTTAGTGCGGTCGATGTCACCGACTGCGGTGACGACCGGCAGCTGATCCGGTGTGCCTACCGTCAATCTGAATTGCAGCTCGGTCATCGGCGTAACTCCTTGACTGGTCCACGATGGTTCCGTCGGGGCCGGAAGTCAATACGACGTGGTCGACAAGCGCGTGCATCAAGGTAATGCCGTGCCCGCGATTTCCTGGATCTGCGGGCGGTGAGCGTCAGCGCCCGTTGTCGGCGACGGTGATGACCTCGGTGGCGTTGGAGACGGCCTCGCCAATCGTAAGGCAGACGTGACGTCGACCAGTCAAAGGCCCTCATCCGGGCCGCCATCTCGCTGTCGCCAACGAACGGCGAGACGGCGGCGGGGCCGGTGCGGGAGGTGTCGGTCACGGTGGCACCTCCTGTCAGCTTGGCGTCACCGCGGAGCGAATGTGTGCCTCTGCAGCTGTTCGACAGTCGCCACTTGTCATACCACGAAGCCGCGTGCTGCCTGTCGAAAACTAGCAGCTCAGGCAGTCCGCTGTCACCGTCAAGTAGGCATCCATATTCGCTTCCATCATCTTCAGCGCCGCCGCTCCCAACTCGGCGTCGATGTGGGCGACCGCGTCGGTGGGCACCACGACCGGTAAGTGACGCAAGTACGCGTCGAGCGCGCTGTAGAGGATGCACTGCTCGGTGACCTGCCCGGTCAGGATCAACCGCTTGGTGCCCAGACGGCCGAGCAGATACTCCAGCGCCGTCGAGTAGAACACACTGTGGCGCACTCCACCAGATCGGGCCGCGCGACCACCAGGACCGTGGTGTCGCTCATGGGTGTAGTGATACCCGCTCGCCAAGCGTTGACACCGGAAGGCGAAACGTTCTCGGCGAACAGGAGACCAGCGGACGATCGGCCAACTCCTTGGGATCAACCAGATCGAAAGTCTCAACAGTGTTTGCCCACATGGTCCGGAGACCGGCAACCTGAAATTCACCAAAAGACAGGTACAACCAGCACGCAGCTCGTTCATAGTGCGGGGGTCAACCGGCTCTCGAATAGTTTGCTCGAGCCGAGACGTCGGGCGTCGGTTGCACGGCTCTTGCGAATCCTGCGCTCTCGAGGTCACGTATGGTCCGATGGAGACGTCATCTTCGCGTGCTTGCCTTTCCAAACCGTGCATTGAGCGGATTGGCTTGCCGCAGAAGGAGACTCGGCTCCACCAAAGTAGATGTAGCTTAGGTATTCCTAAAGCCTTGACGCCCAACGCAATTGCTACGCCGACTCTGCCGGCCTGATGCCGGTCGTCGGGTGCAGCCGGCTGTGGAAGGGAAATGCCGATGTTGGATTTCGGGGCACTGCCGCCCGAGGTCAACTCGACCAGGATGTACGCCGGTGCAGGCTCGGGACCGATGATGGCCGCAGCTTCGGCCTGGGACGTACTCGCCGGCCAGTTGGAGTCGGTTTCGCGTGGTTACGCCGCGGTGATCGCGGGACTGCAGGGCGAAGGCTGGTCGGGCAGTGCGTCGGACGCTATGGCCGATGCAGCTGCGCCGTTCGTGGCCTGGGTGGCGACAACCGGGGCGAAAGCCGAGGAGGCCGCCATCCGGGCTCGGGCGGCGGCGGGCGCCTATGAGACAGCATTCGCCGCAACTGTGCCGCCGGCGCTTGTCACAGCAAACCGCGGCCAGTTGGCGAACCTGGTCGCGACCAATACGTTGGGGCAAAACACGACACAGATCGCGGCCACCGAGGCCGCCTACGCCGAAATGTGGGCGCAGGATGCCCACGCGATGTACGGCTACGCCGCGTCCTCGTCGGCGGCAACCACGCTGACGCCGTTCAGCGAGCCGCCGCCGACCACAAACGCAGCCGGGCAACCCAACCAGGCCGCCGCGGTGGGCCAAGCCGTTGGCAGCTCAACCGCATCACAGTCCCAGGCCACGCTGTCACGGCTGATGTCGGCGATGCCGCAACAGCTGCAAGCCCTGACATCCGGGGCGCCGGTGACCGCTTCGACGACGCCGTCGGCGTCACTAGTCACGGGAGCCAACGCCTTCAATCAGCTGACCGGGACGGTTTTTTATCCGAGTCGTACAGTTACGTCGGCTTTTAGCGGCATCACTGGGCTCTACCGCTCGGTCATCCAGGCAGGCGGCAGTCTTCCCAAGGTGGCTCCTCGGGCCGTCACCGTCGGGGCCAATGCGTTGGCACCGGCAGGCGTTCGCAGCCCGGTGCTGGCCAGCGTGGGCCGGGCGGCACCGATCGGCGGTCTGTCGGTCCCACAGAGCTGGGCATCAGCAACGCCGGTGGCCAGCGCCGTCGAAGAGCCGCTGTGGCTGTCGGAAATGGATCTCGGAGTTGGCGCGCCGTCGGAGGGGATCACAGCGGCGAGCACGGCGGGCGGTGCTCCGATCGCGGGCGTGGGCCCGCTGGCGGGCATGGCGGGGCGTCACTCGGTGAGCAGCGTATTGCGCGTCGCGCCGCGCCGCTTCAGGATGCCCCGTCCTGCCCTCGGCGGATAGCCGGTGGCCGCTTCACTTGGCGCCGACGGCATCGCGATGGCTGTTGGTTGCGAAAGGAATGCTGATGCTTGATTTCGGGGCGCTGCCGCCCGAGGTCAACTCGGCACGAATGTATTCCGGTCCCGGCGCGGGACCGATGATGGCGGCCGCATCGGCCTGGGACGCGGTGGCCGGACAACTGGATTCCTTTGCGGCCGGTTACTCCGCGGTGATCTCGGAGCTGCACGGCGAGAGTTGGTCAGGCGGTACGTCGAACGCGATGGCCGGCGCGGCCGCAGTGTATGTGGCGTGGGCGACGACGACGGCGGCGCAGGCCGAGCAGGCCGCCGGCCAGGCGCGGGCGGCGGCGGCCGCCTACGAGGCGGCGTTCGCGGCAATCGTGCCCCCAGCGGTGGTCGCGGCCAACCGCATTCAGTTGGCGACGCTGGTCGCGACCAATTTCTTCGGCCAGAACACGCCGGCGATCGCGGCCACCGAAGCTGCCTACGCCGAAATGTGGGCGCAGGATGCCGCCGCGATGTACGGCTATGCCGCGTCCTCGTCGGCGGCGACCATGCTGACGCCGTTCAGCCCGGCGCCGCACACCACGAACCCCGCCGGGCAATCCGCCCAAGCCGCCGCGGTTACCCAAGCCGCCGGCACCTCAACCGCCGAACACGCTCAGACCACACTGCTGCAGCTGATGTCGACTCTGCCGCAACAGTTGCACACCCTCACGGCAGCAGGATCTTCCGGCTCATCCACGTCGTCGGGACCGCTGTCGTCGTCGTCCTTGGTCTCGTCGCCGATAGTCGCAGCAGCCAACGCCTTCAATCAACTCACCGGGACGGTTTTTTACCCCAGCCGTACGCTTACCGACGGCCTCAGCGGCGCCACCGGGCTTGTCCGATCTGACGCCCAGTCGCGCCACGATATTCCCAAGGCGGCTACCCCGGCCGTCACTGTCAGGGCTACGACGCCTGAAACGGGGGTCGTTCGCGGTGAAGTGTTCGCGAATGTGGACAACGCGGAACGGGTGGGAAAACTGTCCGTTCCCCAGAGTTGGGCCGCGGCAACTCGGGTGGCCAGCCCTTCCCACGAGCTGCTGAGTCCGGAGGGAACGAGGTTCCGGGCTCTTCCCGCGTGGGCGGAAACCTTACCGACGAACCCGGCGGGCGGGGTGCCGGCCATCGGGCCGATGACAAACGCGGCAGGGCGTCGCACCGGCAACACCGTGTTCCGCATGAGGGATCGCCGCTTCAGAATTCCGCGTCCCGCTGTCGGCGGATAACCCGGGACCGCATCGCCGAGGCGCTACCCGATGATGCGGTGTTCGGGCCGGTCAGGCGAGAATGAAGAGCGATGGACTTTTACAACGCCTACAGCCAGGGCTTTATCCGGGTCGCCGCGTGCACGCATCACGCCGCGATCGCCGACCCGGCCGCCAATGCCGAGTCGGTCTTGCGGCTGGCCCGGGAGTGTCACGACGACGGTGCCGGCCTGGCCATCTTCCCGGAGCTGACGCTGTCCGGCTACTCGATCGAGGACATCTTGCTCCAAGATGTCTTGCTCGGCGCCGTCGAAGACGCCCTGCTCGGTATCGTCGTGGCCTCCACCGACCTGCTGCCGGTGTTGGTGGTCGGGGCGCCGCTGCGCTACCGGCACCGGATCTACAACACTGCGGTCGTCATCCACCGCGGTGTGGTACTCGGGGTGGCGCCCAAGTCGTATCTGCCCACCTACCGGGAGTTCTACGAGCACCGCCAGCTCGCGCCGGGAGACGACGAACGCGGCACGATCTGGATCGGTGACATCGCGGCCCCGTTCGGGCCCGATCTGCTGTTCGCCGCATCCGACCTGCCGGATTTCGTACTACACGTCGAAATCTGTGAGGACATGTTCGTGCCGGTTCCGCCGAGCGCCGAGGCGGCCCTTGCCGGTGCGACGGTGCTGGCCAACCTGTCCGGCAGCCCGATCACGATCGGCCGCGCCGACGACCGCTGCCTGCTGGCCCGCTCGGCGTCGTCGCGCTGTCTGGCCGCCTATGTCTACGCCGCAGCCGGGGAGGGCGAATCGACAACCGACCTGGCCTGGGACGGTCAGACCATGATCTGGGAAAATGGGGTGCTGCTTGCCCAATCGGAGCGGTTCGGAAAAGGCGAACGACGCTGCGTCGCCGATGTCGACATCGAACTGCTTCGCTCAGAACGGCTGCGGATGGGCACCTTCGACGACAACCGGCGCCACCACCGCGCCCTGGCCGAGTCGTTCCGGCGCGTCGAGTTCGTGTTGGATCCACCGGCCGGCGACCTCGGATTGTTTCGTGAGGTCGAGCGGTTCCCGTTCGTGCCGTCCGATCCGGCACGCCTGCAACAAGACTGCTACGAGGCCTACAACATTCAGGTCGCCGGGCTCGAGCAGCGGCTGCGCGCGCTGCACTATCCGAAGGTCGTCATCGGTGTATCCGGCGGGCTGGACTCAACGCACGCACTGATCGTCGCCGCGCGCGCAATGGATCGGGAAAACCGTCCGCGCAGCGACATTCTGGCGTTCACGCTGCCCGGATTCGCCACCGGTGAGCGCACCAAGAACAACGCCATCAGGCTGTCGCGCGCGCTGGGAGTCACGTTCTCCGAAATCGACATTCGCGACACCGCGAAGCTGATGCTCACCAATATCGATCATCCGTTCGGGCGCGGCGACGATGTCTACGACGTCACTTTCGAGAACGTTCAGGCCGGCCTGCGCACCGACTACCTGTTCCGGCTGGCCAACCAGCGGGGCGGCATCGTGCTGGGCACCGGCGACCTGTCCGAGCTGGCGCTGGGCTGGTCGACCTACGGTGTGGGGGATCAGATGTCGCACTACAACATCAACAGCGGGGTACCCAAGACGCTGATCCAGCATCTGATCCGCTGGGTGATTTCGTCGGGGCAATTCGACGAGGAGGTGTGCGCGACGCTGCAGTCGGTGCTCGACACCGAGATCACCCCGGAACTGGTGCCTGCCGGGGAGGACGAAGAACTGCAAAGCAGCGAAGCGAAGATCGGGCCCTATGTGCTGCAGGACTTTTCGCTGTACCACGTGCTGCGATTCGGATTCCGCCCATCGAAGATCGCATTCTTGGCCTGGCAGGCCTGGAGCGACCCGGACCGCGGAAACTGGCCGGCCGGGTTCCCGGCCGACAAACGACCATCGTATTCACTGACCGAGATACGCCACTGGCTGCAAGTCTTCGTGCAACGGTTCTACTCGTTCAGCCAGTTCAAGCGTTCGGCTATGCCGAACGGGCCCAAGGTATCTCACGGTGGTTCATTGTCGCCGCGCGGGGACTGGCGGGCGCCGTCGGACATGTCGGCGCGGGTCTGGCTCGACGAGATCGACCGCGAGATACCCGAGGAGTAGACAACGCCATGCAGCTGACCGGCAACACCATTCTGGTCACCGGCGGTGGCACCGGAATCGGCCGCGGGCTGGCTGAGTCATTTCATCGGTTAGGTAACCACGTCGTCGTAGCCGGCCGACGGCGCGAGCCGCTGCAAGCCGTCGCTGCGGCCAACCCGGGCATGGGGTGCTCGTCGCTGGACCAGCAAGACCCCGCCGACATCAGGCGATTCGCCGCCGAGCTCACCAATCACTATCCGGACCTCAATGTCGTGGTCAACAACGCCGGCGTTCAACGCGTCGAGGACCTCAGCGCCGGCGACGTCGACGCGGCGGAGGAGACGGTGGCGATCAATCTGCTGGGGCCGATCCGGCTCACGGCCGCACTGCTGTCCTTCTTGCGGGCGAAGTCGTGCGCGGCGATCGTCAATGTCAGCTCCGGCCTCGCGTTCATGCCGAGCGCGCTCACACCGACGTATTGCGCCACCAAAGCGGCGCTGCATTCGTACACCCAGTCGCTGCGATTTCAGCTTCGTGACACTTCGGTTCAGGTGATCGAAATCGTCCCACCGCAGGTGCAAACTGGGCTGCAGGGCGAGCGCGGCTTCGATCCCAACGCGATGCCGCTGGATGATTACATCGCCGAGACCATGACGTTGTTGCAGACGCAGCCACAGGCCGACGAGATCATCGTGGAACGCGTCAAGCGGTTCCGCTTCGCCGAGCGAGACGGTCACTACGACGAGATCTATCCCGCGTTCAACCAAACGATCACGGCGAGCCTACACAGGTAAGGTCACCGTCATGGCCGCAACTCGACGAACCCAGCCGCGCTGAAATCGCCGTCGAACGCATAAGCATTGCGGACGTTCTTCTTGCGCATCAGCGCGAAGCTCGTCGCATCGACGAACGAGTACTCTCGTTCATCGTGTCGGGCCAGCCATTCCCACGCTTGCTCCTCGAGTTCTGCCGTAATGTGCTCGACCCGAACAACACTGCTGTATCGGATAGCAGCCGCGGCAACTGCGGCCCGGTGACCGCCGCGCCGGTTGAGCAGCGTCCAGGTTTCGCCCAGGACATGATTGGACGTTACGACGACGGGTGGTTTACTGTTCCACAGTTTCTTGGCAGCGTCGTGTCGAGCGTCCTTCGCGTTACCAAGAGCAGCCCAAAAGGATGTGTCAACGAAGATCATCCGCGCGGCCCATAGACGACGTCATCGACGGACGCGGACAGGTCGGCTCCGCCCTCGAATGATCCGATGAAGGCGTCGACGGGGTCTGGGCCAGGCGTGTCAAGTCGATCAGCCACGTACTCCCGGATAAGAGCTGCCTTCGACTTGCGCCGCCGCCGAGCTTCAACTCCGAGGGCGTGGTCGACTTCCTCCTCGATATAAATCTGCAGCCGCTTCATGACATCAATATACGCCACAAAATGAACCGATGTATACATCAGAATCCACGACATGCGCGCTGGCCCGTTAGCCGATCAGCCCCACGCCCGGGACGAACCGGCCGACGCGGGCCGTATAGCCGCGGTAGTTCTCGTCGTGCTTGGCCAGCAGATAGGGCTCTTCGACGCGGCGTACCTGTAGTTCGATGACGACGACCGCAAGCGCCAGGCCGAAAATCCCCACAAGATTCGGTGCCACCAGTACGACCCCGACGTTGAACGTGAGCATCGCGGTGTAGATGGGGTTGCGCACCCGCCCGAAAACGCCGGTGTGCACCAGCGCGGTGGTTTCGTTCTCATCCACTCCGATCCGCCAGGAGTCGCCCATGTCGATCTGCGCCCACACCATCGTCACGATGCCGAGCATCGCCACAACGACGCCGAGGAGCTGAATCCACGTGGCGCGCAGGACGCTCACGGGCGCGACGATGCCGAACGCCTGCAGCAGCGGGCCGAGCACCCCGGCCCCCAGCGCGATGACGAAGCCCACGCCCGCGACCCATTCCGCCGAACCAGTTCGGCCGCGCATGCCACGAAAGCCGGTCGATCCGGTACGCCGGTGCTGTAGCCAACTGCGCCAAGCGAATCCGATCACACCGAACACGGCGACCAGCGCCAACGCAACCACGGCGGCAACCGAAACCGGCATCAGCAACCCGCTGTGGTCATAGCCGCTCGTCGACCCGCAGGTCGGGATGCACCCAGTTCGGTGATCGTCGCTCCCGGAACGCGAGGAACCCCTCGACGGCCTCGGGTCCCTCGATGCTGGCCTCCATACCGATCCGGTCGTAGAGCCCGAGGTAGTTGTCCAGGCTGGCCTTCACCACCCGCCGAGCACCCGGCGCGGTGCGGCAACAGCGGGCCAGCACGTCGCGCGCGGCGTCCATCAGCTCGTCGTGTGGCACCATCCGGGCGACCATGCCCCACTCGACGGCCTCGTCCGCGGTCAGCGTCCGCCCGGTGAACATCAGGTCGCGGGTGCGGATCGGTCCGACGATGCGGGCCAGCATCTGGCTGTAATACGTGTCGGCGATGCCGCGGTACAGCTCGGGGACGCGGAAGGTTGCCCGGTCACTGACCACTGCGACGTCGCTGCACATCGCGATCTGCAGTCCGCCGCCCTGGCACAGGCCATTGACCGCAGACACCACCGGCTTGGCCGACTTTCGCAGCGTGTCGAACGGTGTGACGTCCATCGACAACGCCGAACCCCACTGCATCCAGTTGTCGTCGCCACCGCCGCCGAGGTCGCCGCCCGGCGCGAACACGTCACCGGTTCCGGTGATCAGCAGCCCCGCCAGGTCGGCGTCGGCGTTGACCCGCGCTATGGCGTAGCGGATACCGAAGTACATCGCCGGTGTCATCGCGTTTCGCGCCTCCGGTCGGTCCAGCGTGACGATCGCGAACGGGCCCTCCCGGGTGAATTTCAGGAACTGTGTCCCCAACCAATCGCCCTCGGGCGGGCGCGGGTTTGTCGGCATCATGACCCTCCTTCGATGTTGGCGACGACGTCATCGATCGCCTCGCTCAGCGGAGCGCAGTCGCCGGCGCCGGCCACCAGTGTCGCCAGCGCACCCGCCGCGCACGCCCGACGCAATGCGTAGTCACGACCGGTAGTCCAGCCGGCGGCCAGCACACCCGCGAACACGTCACCGGCGCCGGCGGTGTCGACCGCCGCGACTGTCGGCGCCGGAACCGTGAACTCCTCGTCGCCGCCCGTGTATGTCGCGCCGGCGGCGCCGCGGGTGATCACCCTCTGCGCCACCGGCCACGCCCAGTGCTCGGCTTCGGTTTCGTTGACGATCAACACGTCGGTGAGCTCGGCGAGCTCACTGGAGTCCGCGGCCGGCGGCGACGCGTTGACCATCACGATCGCGCGGGCTGCCCGCGCTTCCCGGGCGGCCGCCACCGCGGTCGCGACCGGGATCTCCAGCTGCAGCAACAACACGTCGCAATCGGCGATGATCGCGCGCACCTCCGTCGAGTCCAGCGTCAGGTGAGCGTTGGCGCCCGGCGTGACGACGATCGCGTTCTCTCCGGCGGAATCCACCATCACGACCGCGGTCCCGCTGGGCCCGGCCAGGGTGACCAGCCCGTGGGTGCCCACACCGTTTTCGCGCAGATATGCGCAGAGCCGCTTCCCCGCCGCGTCGTCGCCCACCGCGCCGACGAACTGCACCCGTGCGCCGGCGCGTGCCGCGGCCACCGCCTGATTGGCGCCCTTGCCTCCGGGCGTCGAGCGGCTCGACGCCGCCAGCACGGTCCCGCCCGCGCGCGGCAGCGCGTCGACGCTCAACACGGTGTCCATGTTCACGCTGCCCAACACGCACACCCGGTTCGTCATAGCGCCGACGTTAGTCGCGGTGTTTTCGGCAAACCTCAATTTATCCGCGGTTGCGGGTTAGTCTGCTGCGTGATCTGCGATTCTCGTGGCGCGCCAGCGAAAGGAAGCCGATTGACGCCAGAGCAGCCAACGGGACAGCAGCCGGAAGGCGAGACCGCCCCGGCTCTTAAAAGCGGGCGCCGGCCATGGCTGCTTTCCCGGGTCAGCATCCAATCCAAGCTGATGGTGATGTTGCTGGTCTGCAGCATCCTGTCGGTGGCGGTGATCGGTGTGATCGTTTATCACGTCGGCGGCAACGCGATGCGCAGCGCCGCGATTGATCGGCTGGTCGAGCTGCGCGAGTCGCAAAAGCGAGCGGTGGAGGCAGTTTTCGCGGACTTGGCGAATTCGCTGATCGTCAGCAGCCGGGGAAATTCCGCCGTCGAGGCGATGGCGGCGTTCACCGCCGGCTTCGACCAACTGGCCAACGCGACGATCAACCCGGCCCAGCAGCAGGAGATCGTCAGTTACTACAACCGCAAACTGATCGAACCGACCGAGCGGATGACCGGCGACAAACTCGATATCAACGCGCTGCTGCCAACCTCGAACGCGCAGAAGTATCTTCAGGCCTACTACACCGCACCAGATGTGTTCGACGGTGACTCGAAGCGCGTTGACGACGCCGGCGACGGCAGCGCATGGTCGGCCGCCAATGCCCGCTTCAACAACCACTTCCAGGAGATCGTCAGCCACTTCGAATACCGTGATGCGCTGCTGCTGGACACGCGTGGCAACGTCGTCTACAGCGCGATGAAGGGACCCGACCTGGGCACCAACATCCTGACCGGTCCGTATCGCGAATCAAAACTGCGAGCTGCCTACCAAAACGCATTAGGCTCCAATTCCGTCGACTTCGTGTGGATCACCGACTTCCAGTCGTATCAGCCACAACTGAACAGGCCCACCGCATGGTTGGTGTCGCCGGTCGGCACCGGCGGCAGGATCGATGGGGTCATGGCGCTGCCGTTGCCGAGCTCGAAGATCAACCGGATCATGACCGCCGACAGGCATTGGGAGTCCTCCGGAATGGGGACCACCACCGAGACGTACCTGGTCGGGCCGGACGGATTGATGCGGTCTGATTCGCGGCTGTTTCTGGACGATCCGAAGAAATACGAACGTGAGGCAGTGGCCTCCGGTGCGACGTCGGACGCGGTGCGCAAGGCGGTCCGCTTAGGTACCACCACGCTGACACAGCCGGCCGAGACCGCGGGTTGGCGCGCCGCGGGGCGTGGTCAGACCGGAGCGCTCACCACCACCGACTACTTGGGCAATCGCGAACTGGAGGCGTATGCCCCGCTGAACGTGCCGGATTCCGAGCTGCGCTGGTCGATCTTGGCGACACGGGACACCGCGGAGGCTTTGGCCCGGGTAGCGGCGTTCACCAAAACGCTGGTGATAGCGACGACATTGATCATTTTCGTCATCTGCGTCGCGGCAATGGTGCTGGCGCAGATCTTGGTGCGGCCGATCCGTCGGCTCGAGGCCGGCACTCAGCGCATCAGCGGTGGCGACTACGACGTCGACATCCCGGTGACGTCGCGCGACGAGATCGGCGATTTGACCGCGGCTTTCAACGAGATGAGCCGAAACCTCGCGATCAAGGAAGAGCTGCTTACCGAGCAGCGCGGAGAAAACGACCGCCTGCTGCTGTCGTTGATGCCGGAACCGGTGGTGCAGCGCTATCGCCAGGGTGAGGAAATCATCGCAGAGGAGCATCAAGATGTCAGCGTCATCTTCGCCGACATCGCCGGATTCGACGAGCTATCACGTGATCTCTCCGGTGACGAGCTGGTGAGGATCGTCGACGAACTGGTACGCCAATTCGATTCGGCGGCGGAATCACTTGGCGTGGAGCGGATTCGTACCCTGCATAACGGTTACCTGGCCAGTTGCGGGGTGACAACGCCACGGCTGGACAACGTGCACCGGACCGTCGAATTCGCCCTGGAAATGCGGCTCATCATCGATCGATTCAACAGCCAAACCGGCCACGATCTCGGCCTGCGGGCCGACATCACCACCGGCAAGGTGGTCAGCGGGCTGGTGGGCCGATCGAGCCTGACGTATGACGTGTGGGGCGCCGCGGCCAGCCTCGCTTACCAGATGCACATGGGCTCACCAGAGCCCGGTATCTACGTCACGTCCCAGGTATACGACCTGATGCGGGACGCACGGCAATTCAGGCCGGCCGGCACGATCGTCGTCGCCGGGTCAGAAGAGCCGATCTGGCGATTGTCGGAGCAGCAGTGAACCTGTTCGACACGTGGTTCTACTGGGCCGCCGGTGTTGCGGTCGGGTTGCCGGTCGGGCTCGTCATTCTCACCGAATGGCACCACGCCCTAACCCGCAGGCGCAGCAGCCTTGCCCGGCCGATCGCCCTGCTGCGCAACTATCTCTTGCCGGTGGGCGCGCTGTTGCTGCTGCTCGTCAAGGCGGCGCAGATCCCGTTCCAGGACACCTCAGTGCGTCTGCTGGCGACGGTGTTCGGCTTTGTGGTGTTGGTGCTGCTGCTCTCCGGACTCAACGCCGCAATCTTCCAGGGCGCTCCGGAGGGGACCTGGCGCAAGCGAGTACCGGGCATCTTCCTCGACGTCGCCCGGTTCGTGTTGATCGGCGTCGGCCTGGCGGCGATCTTCTCTTATGTCTGGGGTGCCCGGATTGGTGGCTTGTTCGCCGCGCTCGGGGTGACGTCGGTCGTCATCGGCCTGTTGTTGCAGAACTCCGTCGGCCAGATCGTGTCGGGTCTGTTCATGTTGTTCGAGCAGCCGTTCCGGATCGGCGATTGGCTGGACACGGCCGCGGCGCAGGGTCGAGTCGTGGAAGTGAACTGGCGGGCCGTTCATATCGAGACCGGCCACGGACTGCAGATCACGCCGAACTCGGTGCTCGCCAGTACATCGTTCAGCAATCGCAGTCGCCAGACCGGTGCGTACAAGCTGGCGATCGCCACAACGTTTTCCACTGCCGACCCGCCCGACCGGGTCTGCGCGATATTGTCGCGGACCGCCGAGGCGCTGCCGCAGCTCAAGGCGGGCTTCAAGGTCACGTCGGTAGCCTTGGGCGGTGCCGGGTACCGCACCACCATCGGGCTGAAATCGCCGGCGGACGACGGCGCCGCGCAGGCGACGTTCCTGCGCTGGATCTGGTACGCCGCCCGGCGGGCACGACTGCACCTCGATGGCGCCGGCGACGACTTCTCGACCACCGCGCGGGTAGACAAGGCGCTGCGAACGGTGGTGGCCGCGGCATTGCGGTTGAATCCGACCGATCAGCAGTCGCTCGCTGCGCACGCGAGAATCGTTCGGTACGGCGCCGACGAAGTCCTCCAGTGCGCCGGTGAAGTGCCCACCGTGATGACCTTCCTGATCGAAGGCAGCGTCCAGATGACCGCGACGGCCGAAGACGGTTCGGTGATCCTGACCGCCACGCTGGGCGAGGGGTCATTCCTGGGACTGACCGCGCTCACCCGGCAACCCAATCTCTCCGACGCGTACGCGCTGCAAGAGGTGACCGCGCTGGAGATCGACCGCGAACATCTCGAACGACTCGTGATGCGCAAACCGCTGCTGCTCCAGGACCTGGGCCGGATCATCGACGAGCGGCGCAGTGGAGTGCGGCGAGTGAGCGCCCACCAACGGCTGGGTTGACATCGCACCGCTACGGCAGGCCCGATACCCTGGGGTAATGAGTCTGCAAGCACCACTGCGCCCCGGCCTGCGCCAAGAGGTGCACGACGCCGCACGCCGCGCGCGCGTCGCCGCGCGTGTCCTGGCCGCGTTGCCGACCGTCGCCAAGGACCACGCGTTGCGCACCGCGGCCGACGCAATAGTGGCTCACGCCGAGGTGATCCTGGCGGCCAATGCCGAAGACCTCGGCGTGGCCCGGGCCGCCGGCACCCCGGAGGCCATCCTCGACCGGCTGGCGCTGAACACGGCGCGCATCGACGCAATCGCCGCCGGCCTGCGCCAGGTGGCCGGTCTGCCCGACCCGGTCGGCGAGGTGCTGCGCGGCTATACGCTTCCCAACGGGCTGCAGTTGCGCCAGCAGCGGGTGCCGCTCGGTGTGGTCGGGATGGTCTATGAGGGTCGGCCCAACGTCACCGTCGACGCGTTCGGCTTGGCGCTGAAGTCCGGTAACGCCGCGCTGCTGCGCGGCAGCTCCTCGGCGGCGAAGTCCAACCAGGCGTTGGTCGAGGTATTGCGCGCGGGCCTGGTGGGCGAGGACCTGCCCGCCGATGCGGTCCAGCTGCTCGACAGCTCCGACCGCTCCACCGTCACCCATCTGATCCAGGCCCGCGGGCTGGTCGACGTGGTGATCCCGCGCGGCGGAGCGGGCCTGATCGACGCGGTGGTCCGCGACGCGCAGGTGCCCACCATCGAAACCGGGGTCGGCAACTGCCACGTCTACATCGATGCGGCTGCCGATCTGGACGTCGCCGAACGGGTGCTGCTGAACTCCAAGACCCGCCGGCCCAGTGTGTGCAACGCCGCCGAGACGCTGCTGGTCGATGCGGCGATCGCCGGAGAGGCGATGCCGCGGCTGGTGGCCGCGCTGCAGGACGCCGGGGTGACCGTCCATTTGGACGCCTCCGACGACGAGCTGCGGCGCGAGTTCCTGGCGATGGACATCGCGGTGGCGGTGGTCGACGGCGTCGACGCTGCGATCGCCCACATCAACGACTACGGAACCGGCCACACCGAAGCGATCGTGACCACCAATATGGCTGCCGCGCAACGGTTTACCGAGCGGGTCGATGCGGCCGCGGTGATGGTGAACGCGTCGACGGCGTTCACCGACGGCGAGCAGTTCGGTTTCGGCGCCGAAATCGGCATTTCCACCCAGAAGCTGCACGCCCGCGGCCCGATGGGACTGCCGGAACTGACCTCGACCAAGTGGATCGTCTGGGGAGACGGCCACACCCGTCTTCCCTAGGAGAAAACCCAGTGACTGTTCCTGCC
>NZ_JBOHHI010000209.1:0-9484 GCF_050700595.1 Mycobacterium sp. | reverse complement strand
GGCGCCACCACCACCACCGGCCCGGAGCCCGCCGGGATCGGCAACACCTGCTCGGTGGGCTCGAAGTGCAGCGGACCCACCACGACAGCCTCGGGTGGCCAGTCCGGGCGGGGCACCTCCAACGCGGGCAGGGTGGCGATCAGCCGGCGCAACGGTCCCGGGTCGCGGGCCGGCAGGCCGATCCCCGCCCGAGCCGCCGCACGCTGCCGCAAGCCGGCCCGCCAGGATCGCGCCGTCAGGGCCCGCATCACGGCGTCCCGCAGCCGGCCGCGCACCCCGGTGCCCGGCGCCAGCCCGGTGCCCACCGGCGGCAGCCCCTTCGACGGCAGGTACAGCGGATGCGGATTGAGTTCGATCCACGGGATTTTCAACAGCTCGGCCGCCATGCCCCCGCAGGCGGTGATGACGTCGGACACCACCAGATCCGGCGCCAGATCCCGCAGCCGCGGAAGGTTCTGCACCGCCATCCGGGCCGCCCGCTGATGGATTTTGGCCCCGGCATCGTGGTCGTCGTCGGCCGCGGTGGGATCGAGCCCCGCCAGTTCGACGGCGTCGATGCCGGCGGCGCGGGCGGTGTCAAGCCACTCGGACCCGGTAAGCAGGATCGGTCTGTCGCCGGCCGCGATGAAGCACTGACACAGCGCGATCGCGGGAAACGAATGGCCGGGATCCGGCCCGGCGACCACCGCGACGCGCACGGCCTTACCCTGCCACAGCTGCGGGCCACTACGCTCGTGACCATGACCGAACAGACTGCCCAGAACACAAGCACGGTCGAGGTCTTCCTGAATGCGCTGGCCGACGAGGACTTCGACACCGCCGGCTCGGTGTTGGCCGACGATCTGGTGTACCAGAACGTCGGGCTACCGACCATCTACGGCCGCGACCGGGCGATGAAGCTGTTTCGGCGGATGGAGGGCCGCGCCGCGTTTGAGGTGAAGATTCACCGGGTCGCCGCCGACGGCGCCGCGGTACTCACCGAACGCACCGATGCGTTGATCTTCGGCCCGCTGCGGCTGCAGTTCTGGGTCTGCGGCGTGTTCGAGGTTCACGACGGGCGAATCACACTGTGGCGCGATTACTTTGACTTCTACGACATGCTCAAGGCGACCGTGCGCGGCGTGGCCGCGCTGGCGATCCCGTCGCTCAAAGCGACGCTCTGACGCACCGACGACCCAACCGTTGACTCTGCGCTGACGGCGCACCCTACTCGCACTTTTGCGCAGTAGGCGCAGAATCAACGGCCGCTAAACCCGCGGCAGCCCGCCGAGTTCGTCGAACGCCTGCGCCCACCCGGTCAGACGGTCCGTCGCACCGACCAGTTCGTCGCGGTAGCGCTGCCGCGACACCGGCGACGACGGTGCCGGGTCACCGTTCGCCGACGACACCAATTGCGCTGCCGCGGTGACCATTTCGTTGTACTGACGAACACCGGTGCTCAACTGCGCGGTGAACGCGTTGATGGTGGGCACCAGGTATGCCCGGGATTGCGGTGTCGAGGCCACCGCCCGCTCCATCGACACCACCTCCGCGGCGGTGGCGGCCATGGCCGCAGCGGTCTGGTTGGCCGCGGCGGTCAGGTCCCCGATTTCAGCGGCCGGCAACATGTTGCCCCGTTCGATGACGCCCAGCAGCGAGAAGAAGCCGCGTTCGGAAGCGCCCAGCGCGAACATTGCCGACCGCGCGGCCGAACCCGGCGGGGGCAGCCGACGGCTGCTGGCGGGCCGTTGCGCCGGCAGCGGCTCTGCACGCAGCCAGCGGTAACGCAGCAGGAACCACGTCGCTGCAAACGCCTGCACGGCAGCGATCAGACCGGTGACCTCCAGCAGCAACGCGAACCAGCCCCATGCCGCCAGCAGCGCCGTCACCACTGCCCAAAAGAGGCACCCGGCGCCGAAGATCAGACCCCACCGCAGCGCACGGCGACGGCGACGCAGCAGCCGGGCCCGCGGATCGGCGGCGGCGGTGATCTTGTGCGCGAGGAGGTCAGAAAGCACGCCGGCGGTGTCGAAAGCACGCTGCAGCAGTGTCCGCAACTGCCCGCCGGCCATGGCGCTCTGACCCGACCTCACCGCCACCTCGCCTCCCCGCGCCTACTGCTGGCCGAGGGGCTTCTCGGCGGCGCCATCCCCGGTGGTCGCCGGGGTGTTTGGAGTGGCCGCATTGCCCGCTGCCGGTAGCGCCTCGCCGCGCATCGACGCGCGGATCTGCTCCAATCGGGAGTGCCCGGCCATCTGCACGGAGGCCTGCTCGACCTCGAGCATGCGGCCCTGCACCGAATTCTGAGCGAGTTCGGCGGCGCCGAGCGCGCTGGCGTAGCGACGTTCGATCTTCTCGCGCACCTCGTCGAGGCTGGGTGTGTTGCCCGGGGCGGCGATTTCGCTCATTGACTGCAGCGACGCGCTGACCTGCTCCTGCATCTTGGCCTGCTCGAGCTGGCTGAGCAGCTTGGTGCGCTCGGCGATCTTCTGCTGCAGCACCATCGCGTTCTGCTCGACGGCCTTCTTGGCTTGCGCCGCGGCTTGCAATGCCTGGTCGTGAAGTCCCTTGAGATCCTCAACGTTGTGCTCGGCGGTCACCAGCTGCGCCGCGAACGCCTCGGCGGCGTTGTTGTACTCGGTGGCCTTGGCGGTGTCGCTCCCGGCGGTGGCCTGGTCGGCCAGCGTCACCGCCTGCCGCACGTTGACTTGCAGCTTTTCGATGTCGGCCAGTTGCCGGTTGAGCCGCATTTCCAGTTGGCGCTGGTTGCCGATCACTTGCGCAGCTTGCTGGGTGAGCGCCTGATGGGTGCGCTGTGCTTCCTCGATCGCCTGCTGGATCTGCACTTTGGGGTCGGCGTGCTCGTCGATCTTCGCGTTGAACAGCGCCATCAGGTACTTCCACGATTTGACGAACGGATTGGCCATGGGTGAGCTCCGCCTTCTTTCGTGTCAGTCTGGTGCGGTTGCCGTGACCCTCAATTTATCGGTTGGCGCCGATCGTCACACGCTGTTACGCGTGCGCCCGACAATGATTAGGCGACGACCATCGAGGCCACCGGTCCAATGACGACCTTGGTGCCCGGCTCGATGTTGGCCGCGCTGGGTGCGGCAGCCTTGGCGAGATCCTGAGTGGCCTCCCGACGGTACAGTTGCGCGCCGGCGTCGACCAGCACCTCCGACAGCCGGACATCCAGGGCATCGCAGATCGCGTTGAGCAGCTCGCTGGACGCCTCCTTGCGGCCCCGCTCGACCTCGGAGAGGTATCCCAGACTCACCCGTGCCGTATCGGACACCTCGCGCAAGGTGCGCTTCTGCGATGTCCGGGCCCGGCGCAGCACGTCGCCGATGACCTCACGCAACAATGACGGCATGGTGCTCTCCTCGGTCCGGTAAGGCAGGTCGACAGCGATCATTTAGGTCAACGCCGGCGGCCGGCCCATTGGTTCCCCGCCGGGGCATGCCGGTCAGGGCGCAGCGGATCGTGCGCGAACGTCTCTGGCCGCCGACGCGACGTAGTCGACACCGGTGACGACGGTCAGCACGATGGCCACAGCCATCACTGCCGACGCTGCGACCAGCCACGATCCCGACAGCGGCAGCACGAACAACCCGATCGCCACCGCCTGCACGAGCGTCTTGAGTTTGCCGCCCCGGCTGGACGGGATGATGCCGCGGCGCAGCACCGCGAACCGTAGTGCGGTGATGCCGACTTCGCGCACCAGGATCAGCACCGTGACCCACCAGGCCAGGTCATGCAGCATCGACAGCCCGATCATCGCCGCACCTATCAGCGTCTTATCGGCGATGGGGTCGGCCATCGTGCCGAACTCCGTCACCATGCCGTAGTTGCGAGCCAGCGCGCCGTCCAAGCGGTCGGTAACCACCGCAACCGCGAAGATCACGAAAGCGACGATGCGGCTAGGGGTTTCGTGGCCGTCGCCGGCGAACAACGCCAACAGGAAGATCGGCACCAGCACCAGCCGCAGCAGGGTCAGCATGTTAGCGACGTTGGTGACGCGCACACGCGGGACCAGCGGACCGGTTTGCGGCTGCCACGACACGGCAAACAGACTATCGGTTACCTCCCCGCTGGGCCCAATGGCGGCGACCCGCCAAGCCCAAGCCGATACTGTTCAACCCGTGAACGCAGCGGTGGTCCGGCGTGCCCGCACCTCCGACGTCTCGGCGATCAAGCGGCTGGTGGACACCTACGCCGGCAAAATCCTGCTGGAGAAAAACCTGGTCACGCTGTATGAGGCGGTCCAGGAGTTCTGGGTGGCCGAGCAGGAGGGCGAGGTGGTCGGCTGCGGGGCGCTGCACGTGCTGTGGTCCGATCTCGGCGAGGTGCGCACCGTAGCCGTCGACCCCACCATGACGGGCCGCGGCATCGGCCATGCCATCGTCGACCGGCTGCTCGAGGCCGCCCGCGATCTGCAGTTGCAGCGGCTGTTCGTGCTGACCTTCGAGACCGAATTCTTCAGCCGGCACGGGTTCGCCGCGATCGACGGCACGCCGGTCACCGCCGAGGTGTTCGAGGAGATGTGCCGTTCCTATGACCTCGGTGTCGCGGAGTTTCTGGACTTGAGCTACGTAAAGCCGAACACCCTGGGTAACTCGCGGATGCTGATGGTGCTCTAGATCGCCGAGCGCTAGTCGCCGTCCGCCCCGGCACCCCGGACGGACGCCAGCGTCGCGGCGAGTTCGTCGGGTTTGACCAGCACGTCACGCGCCTTGGACCCTTCGGAGGGCCCCACGATGCCGCGGGTCTCCATCAGGTCCATCAGCCGGCCGGCCTTGGCGAACCCGACCCGCAGCTTGCGCTGCAGCATCGACGTCGAGCCGAACTGACTGGACACCACCAGCTCGACGGCCTGCAGGAACACGTCCATGTCGTCGCCGATGTCGGGGTCGACGTCGGTGCGCTCCCTGGCGGGCTTGGCGGCGGTGACGCCCTCGGTGTACTCGGGTTCGGCCTGCTCCTTGCAGGCGGTGACGACGGCGTGGATCTCCTCGTCGGTGATGAACGCGCCCTGCAGGCGGATCGGCTTGCTCGCGCCCATCGGCAGGAACAGCCCGTCGCCCATCCCGATCAGTTTCTCGGCACCGGCCTGGTCCAGGATCACCCGGCTGTCGGTGAGCGACGACGTCGCGAACGACAGCCGGGCCGGCACGTTGGTCTTGATCAGGCCGGTGACCACGTCGACCGACGGCCGCTGGGTGGCCAGCACCAGGTGGATGCCCGCGGCGCGGGCCTTCTGGGTGATCCGCACGATGGCGTCCTCGACGTCACGCGGCGAGGTCATCATCAGGTCGGCCAGCTCGTCGACGATCGCCACCACATACGGGTAGGGCCGGTATTCGCGCTGGCTGCCCAACGGCGTGGTGATCTCGCCGGATCTCACCTTGTGGTTGAAGTCGTCGATGTGGCGCACCCGCGACGCCTGCATGTCCTGATAGCGCTGCTCCATCTCCTCGACCAGCCAGGCCAGCGCGGCGGCGGCTTTCTTCGGCTGGGTGATGATCGGGGTGATCAGGTGCGGAATGCCTTCATACGGCGTCAGTTCCACCATCTTCGGGTCGATCAGGATCATCCTGACCTCCTCCGGGGTGGCCCGGGCCAGCAGCGAGACCAGCATCGAGTTGATGAAGCTGGACTTCCCGGATCCGGTGGCGCCGGCTACCAGCAGGTGCGGCATCCCGGCCAGGTTGGCGGAGATGAAGTCGCCTTCGATGTCCTTGCCCAGCCCGATCACCAACGGATGGTGATCGCGGCGGGTCGACCGCGCGGTGAGCACGTCGGCCAACCGCACCATTTCCCGGTCGGTGTTGGGCACCTCGATGCCGACGGCCGACTTGCCAGGGATCGGCGCCAGCATCCGCACACTCTCGGTGGCCACCGCGTAGGCGATATTGCGGTGCAGCGCAGTGATTTTCTCCACCTTCACGCCCGGGCCCAACTCCACCTCGTAGCGGGTGACGGTCGGGCCGCGGGTGCAGCCGGTGACCGCCGCGTCGACGTTGAACTGCTCCAACACGGACGTGATCGCATCGGCCATCTGGTCGTTGGCGGCGCTGCGCCGCTTGGGCGGATCTCCGGCGACCAGCAGGCTCAGCGACGGCAGGGCGTACGGCCCCTCGACAACCCGGTCGGTTACCGGCGTTTCGTGTTTGGCTTTCCGGCGGCTGCGCGACACGGCGGGCTCCGGGACCGTGGGAGCGTCGTCGGCGGCGGCGAGGTCGCTGCCCGATGGCCAGGCCTGCGGTTCATCATCGCCATAGCCCGACGGGTCGTCGTAGTAACCGTCGGAGAAGTCCTCGGCCGCAACGTCTTCGGCGTCGTCATACTCCGGCTCGGCGAAATAGCCGCGGTCGAACACCCAGGTGCCGAACATCGCGCGCACCGTGTCGGGCACCTCGCGGATCGTGGTGCCGCTCAGCAACAGCAACCCGAACAGCGCGCCGATGAACAACAGCGGCGCGGCGATCCACACGCTCAGTCCCTCGGAAAGCGGTCCGCCGATGGCGAACCCGACGAAGCCCGCCGCATGCCGGCGCCCATCGGGGGTGTCCGGCGAGCCGGCCCACAAATGCCACAGGCCCAGCACCGGCACTGTGACCATCGCCGCGCCGAGAACCAGCCGTGGTCGGGCGTCCGGGTTGGGCCCGGTGCGCATCAGCAGCACCGCCACGGCGACGGTGAGCACCGGCAGCACCACGACGGCCGAACCGATCAACGTCCGCAGTATCGAGTCGACCCAGGCCCCGACCGGCCGGGCGGCGTCGAGCCAACAGCTGGCCGCCACCACCACGGCGAGCGCCAGCAACCCCAGCGCGATCCCGTCGCGGCGGTGACCCGGGTCGATGTCGCGCGCCCGGCCTACAGATCGTGCCGCGGTGCCGGCGCCCTTGGCCACCATCAGCCAGGTCGCACGCGCTCCCCGCCCGCAAGCCAGGCAGGTGGTGGCGATCAGCGACTGGTTGCGGCGTCTGACCGGCTTGCTCGGCCCCTTGGATTGTCTCCGCCGCGGCCGCGCCGACCGGGAACTACCCCGCGACCTGCTCGTTCGACTGCTGGAGCGGGCGACGGTCTTACTAGGCATGACCGCAAGCCTAGTCGCTAACACACCATCTACACCATCCGCCACACGGGTCACAGAAACGTGTCAGTTCGGCAATCGGCACGGGACGCAGGATGACCAACGTCAGACCCGCCTGAGTAGGGTGGACGCCTGTCCGGTCTATTTCATGGCGGCGACCCGCTGCGCCCGGCTCCGCCGCGCTTGCGATCGCTGCGACTCAGTGAGGAGTTCATCGCATGCCCGTCGTCGTCGTCGCCACCTTGACCGCCAAGCCGGAGTCGGTCGACACCCTCCGCGACATCCTGACCCGCGCGGTCAACGACGTCCACGGCGAGCCGGGCTGTCAGCTGTACTCCCTGCACGAATCCGGTGACACCTTCGTCTTCGTCGAGCAGTGGGCCGACGCCGGCGCGCTGCAGGCCCATAGCACCGCGCCGGCCGTCACCACGATGTTCACCGACGCCGGCGGGCACCTGGCCGGCGCACCCGATATCAAGATGCTCACCCCCATCGTCGCGGGTGACCCGGCCAAGGGTCAGCTGCGCGCCTGATGGGCCCGCTAACCGGAAAGGTCGCGCTGATCACCGGCGCCGCCCGCGGCCAGGGTCGCGCCCACGCGCTGCGACTGGCGTCCGACGGCGCCGACATCATCGCCATCGACCTGTGCGATCAAATCGCCAGCGTGCCGTACCCGCTAGCCACCCCCGAGGAGCTGGCCGACACCGTCAAGCTCGTCGAGGACACCGGCGCACGCATCGTGGCCCGTCCCGGCGACGTCCGCGACCGCGGCTCGCTGGGCGCCGCGGTGCGGGCGGGTCTCGACGAGTTCGGCCGGCTGGACATCGTGGTGGCCAATGCCGGTATCGCCCCGATGCAGGCCGGCGCAGACGGCTGGAGCGACGTCATCGACGTCAACCTGACCGGTGCGCACCACACCGTCGAAGTCGCGACGCCGACGATGATCGCCCAGGGCGACGGTGGGTCGATCGTGCTGATCAGCTCGGCTGCGGGACTTGCCGGTATCGGCAGCGCCGACGCCGGTTCGATCGGCTACACGGCGGCCAAGCACGGCCTGGTCGGATTAATGCGTGTGTATGCCAATCTACTTGCACCACATAGTATTAGGGTTAATTCGGTGCATCCGACCGGTGTTGACACGCCGATGATCAACAACGAGTTCACCCGCCAGTGGCTGGCCGACCTCATCGCGGAGTCCGGGTCGCCGCCCGACATGGGCAACGCGCTGCCGATACAGGTACTGCAACCCGATGACGTCGCCAACGCGGTGGCATGGCTGGTGTCCGATCAGGCACGCTACATCACCGGTATCACCCTGCCGGTCGATGCCGGCTTTTTGAACAAGCGGTGACGATGGCACGAAATCCCGCGGCACAGACCGCTTTCGGCCCGATGGTTATGGCGGCCATCGAACACAACGAGCCGCCCGGGCGACGGCTGGTGGACGACGACCTGGCGGGCCGGTTTCTGCCGGCGCCGCTGCGATTGCTCGTCGGGGCGACGCGACCCTCGGTGCCCCGACGCCTGCTCATCAGCGTCATGGACCGCACCGGCCCCGGGCTGTGGACCAACATGACCTGCCGCAAGCGCTACATCGCCGACAAGCTCGACGAAGCACTCGGTGACATCGACGCGGCGGTGGTGCTGGGCGCCGGATTGGACACCCGCGCTTACCATTTGGCACGACGTAGCCGCATCCCGGTCTTCGAGGTCGACCAACCGGTCAACATCACCCGCAAGGCGGCGGCGGTACGCCGGGTGCTGGGTGCGCAGCCGCGCTCGGTCCGGTTGGTGGCGTTGGACTTCGAGCGTGACGACTTGCTCACCGCACTGGCCGAGCACGGCTATCGCACCGCCTATCGCGTGTTCTTCATCTGGGAAGGTGTAACCCAGTACCTCACCGAGGATGCCGTCCGCGCCACCCTGGAGGGGCTGCGCCCGGTGGCACCGGGCAGCCGGCTGGTGTTCACCTACGTCCGCCGGGATTTCATCGACGGAACTAATCGATACGGCACCCGCACGTTGTACCGAACCGTGCGGCAGCGCCGCCAACTGTGGCACTTCGGAATGGAGCCCGGGGACGTCGCTGGTTTTCTCGACGACTACGGGTGGCGGCTGGTGGAGCAGGCCGGGCCCGATGAGTTCGTCCGGCGGTATGTCGAGCCGACGGGCCGCAACCTTTCCGCGTCACAGCTGGAATGGTCGGCCTACGCCGAAAAGCGCTGACCTTCCCCTACTCGCCGAGCTCTAAGCCTCAATCCGTGGATGGGTAATTTCCAGCGTTCGCTTGCGGATTTCGGTGGGGTGCGGTCGGGCGTGGATGTAATGGGGCGTGCGTGATCTGCTGGCTTGTACCAGCTTTTCCTTTGTGGGTTCCTCGGGTCGGGCCTGGGATGGCCGGGCTGG
>NZ_JBOHHI010000208.1:0-4819 GCF_050700595.1 Mycobacterium sp. | reverse complement strand
GCAGCGGCACAGGCAGGCGCACAGCCCCTGCCCGCCCAGGCGCACGGCGCTCAATCCAAACCGGGGTTTGCCCAGCCCACACCACAACTGGCCATATGTTGCAATGACTACTTGACAATGCCCCGGGAGTTATCTCGGTTTTGCGCACGCTCGTGCAGAGAAGATGCAGCCTGTCAGTCGAAGATGTCGCGGCGCACCGTTCCGGGTGGCAAAGCCGGATCGACGAACCACTCACGGCCGAACAGCAGACCGTACGCTTGCGGCGGCAGTCGAAGCAACACCGCGAACATGCGCGCGGCCAGGCCGGTGCTGCCGATCTGCGAGCGATGCGCTGCGAGCGCGTCCCGCTTCTGCCGTGCGAAACGAAACACGCCAATCCGGTGGGTGATCGTCGCCCGCGGAGCGTAGGCGGTGCGGACGACCGCCGGCTCGTACGGTGCCGGCAGTCGCAACAGATGAGCGAGATCGCTGATCCGACACAGCCATTCGCGGGGCATCGTCACCTCGAGCACTCGCGGGGTCGCGGCCAGTTCGGCGGCGCGCTTGCCGACATGGTGTACGTACACGTGATCACGGTGGCCGTAGCCGCCGTTGCGCTGGTAGCTGAGCAGCAGTTCCGCGCCTTCGGCGCGAAGTATCGTGGCGAGCCGCTGCGCCGCCTCATCAAGATCAGCTCGGCCGAATCTGACTCGCCCGGGCGGATCGGGGTAGAACTCCGGGCCGTAGCCGCTGTCGGCGTAGCCGAGGCATTCCACCCGGTGCACTCCGAGAATGCCTGCGCTCGAACGTAACTCGCCGAGCCTGGAACCGTCGTCCTCGTTGCTGATACGGCCGTCGGTTGCCACGACGACGACCACGCGATGCCCGGCGGCCACCGCCCGCGCAAGCGTGCCACCGGTCAGGACTACCTCATCGTCCGGATGGGCGTGGAATGCAACGACCGTGGCCATGAAGTGCCAGTATGCCTGCCGCGCGCTGCAAGCGGCGGTCGCGCCGGTGAAGTTGTCAACAGCCAGGTTGGTCAGGCAATTCGGCGAGCTTCTTTACCCGCGGGTCGAGAGGGCGGCCGCTCTTCTTGCTGGCGGTAACAGCCGCCTGAGCAGCGAGCTTGGCCACCCAAAGACTACGAACCGGGCCGGGCTTGACTTTCCTGTCCGGTGCTTCCTCGGTCATGGTCCCTCTCCTTCGGTGAGACCCGCGTTTACCAGCGCCCCGTGTTCGGCGATGACATGCACAATGTCGGAATCGCTTCGTGTAGCAAGTTTAGACCTCAATAGGGTGTCGAGCATTTTCCAACCGAGTCCTGCTTCAGTGTCGGCGGGGCTGAAAGTTCGCTCGAAAGCCCAGAAAGTGCGCCGCCACCACTCGGTCCGACGGTCGGCGTTGCTCTTTTGTCGCCACGTGGTGATGACCCCAAGCGCCGCGACAAGTCCAACGGCCAGCGTCGCCCATGTCTGCGCCGGCAAAGCCCGCAACCTCCCGTCGCTGTTCCGACGACTGTGCGGGCTTTGGCTACGGTTGTCGAGTCAGGTGTCCACAACCCGGCCATTTGCTGCCCGGTAGAAAGAAACCATGACGCAACTGTGGGTGGAACGCACCGGGGTGCGCCGCTACACCGGGCACAGCTCGCGGGGCGCGCGGGTCCTGGTCGGGTCCGAGGACGTCGACGGCGTGTTCACGCCCGGCGAGCTGCTCAAGATCGCGCTCGCCGCGTGCAGCGGAATGGCCGGCGACCAGCCGCTGGCCCGTCGCCTCGGCGACGACTACCAGGCGACCGTCCGGGTGTCCGGACAGGCCGACCGCGAGCAGGAGCGCTATCCGCTGCTGGCGGAAACGCTCGAAGTCGACTTGTCGGGCCTGACCGGGGAAGAGGCGCAGCGCCTTCTGATCGTCGTCAACCGCGCCGTCGATCAGGTTTGCACCGTGGGGCGCACGCTGAAATCCGGTACCAAGGTGACCTTCGAGATAGCCGATGGCAGAGCCTGACGTCAGGCTCACCGCCTTGGTCCGCGGGCGGGTGCAGGGAGTCGGCTTCCGCTGGTGGACCCGCTCCCGGGCGCTGGAACTGGGTCTGACCGGGTACGTCGCCAACCGCCTGGACGGACGGGTGCTGATCGTCGCGCAGGGGTCCCGCGGCACCTGCCAACGCCTGCTTGACCTGCTACAAAGCGGCGGTACGCCCGGTCGCGTCGACGCCGTCGACGCCGACTGGTCAGAACAGACCGAGGACATCCACGGATTCAGCGCGCGCTAGTGCGGCGACGTCGCGCGTCCCGCATCATCACCGGCGCGGCCGCCGGTAGTCTGGCACGTCGTGTACCTCAAGAGTGTGACGCTCAAGGGCTTCAAGTCCTTCGTTGCGCCGACGACTCTGCGCTTCGAGCCGGGCATCACCGCCGTAGTCGGGCCCAACGGGTCGGGCAAATCCAATGTGGTCGACGCCCTGGCCTGGGTGATGGGTGAACAGGGCGCCAAGACGCTGCGCGGCGGCAAGATGGAAGACGTCATCTTTGCCGGCACCTCGTCGCGGGCCCCGCTGGGTCGCGCCGAAGTCACCGTCACCATCGACAATTCCGACAACGCGCTGCCGATCGAGTATTCCGAGGTGTCGATCACCCGTCGGATGTTCCGCGACGGCGCAAGCGAATACGAAATCAACGGCAGTAGTTGTCGATTGATGGATGTCCAGGAGCTGCTGAGTGACTCCGGCATCGGCCGTGAGATGCACGTCATCGTCGGGCAGGGCAAGCTGAACGAGATCCTGGAGTCGCGCCCGGAGGATCGTCGGGCGTTCATCGAGGAAGCGGCCGGCGTGCTCAAACACCGCAAGCGCAAGGAAAAAGCGGTCCGCAAGCTGGAGGCGATGTCGGCGAACCTGGCCCGGCTCACCGACCTGACCACCGAACTGCGCCGCCAGCTCAAACCGCTGGGCCGCCAGGCCGAGGTGGCCCGCCGGGCGCAGACCATCCAGGCCGACCTGCGCGACGCCCGGCTGCGGCTGGCCGCCGACGACGTGGTCACCCGGCAGTCCGAGATGGACGGCACCGCCGAAGCCGAGGCGGCGTTGCGTCGCGACCACGACGACGCCGCCGCCCGGCGGGCGGCGGCCTCCGACGAGCTGGCCGCGCAGGAAGCCGCACTGACCCGGCTATCCGAGCGTGCCGAGGCAGTTCAGCAGAGCTGGTTCGCGTTGTCGGCGTTGGCCGAACGGGTGAGCGCCACGGTGCGCATCGCCAGCGAGCGGGCCCAGCATCTCGACGTCGAGCCCGCCACGACCAGCGGACCCGATCCCGACGCCCTGGAGGCCGAAGCCCGGCAGGTCGAGGCCGCCGAGCAGCAGCTGCTGGCCGAGCTGACCGCGGCGCGTACCCGGCTGGAGGCCGCCCGGGCCGAGCTGGCCGACCGTGAGCGCAGCGCCGCCGAGGCCGAGCAGGCGCACCTGGCCGCGGTGCGTGCGGAGGCAGACCGGCGCGAGGGTCTGGCCCGGCTGGCCGGCCAGGTGGAGACCATGCGGGCGCGGGTCGAGTCGACCGACTCTCAGGTGTCCAAGCTCTCGGAGCGCATCGAGGAGGCCGCCGCCCGCGCCCAGCAGGCTCAGGCGGAGTTCGAAACCGTGCAGGGGCGAGTCGGCGAGCTCGATCAGGGCGAGGTCGGCCTCGACGAACACCACGACCGGATGGTGACGGCGTTGCGGCTGGCCGACGAGCGGGTCGCCGAACTGCAGTCCGCCGAGCGTGGTGCCGAGCGCCAGGTGGCGTCGCTAAGGGCCCGCATCGACGCACTGTCGGTGGGGCTCGAACGCAAGGACGGTGCCGCATGGCTGACCGAGAATCGCAGCGGCGCTGGCATTTTCGGATCCGTCGCAAAGCTGGTCAAGGTGCGTTCCGGTTACGAGGCCGCGCTGGCCGCGGTACTGGGCGCGGCCGCCGACGCGGTCGCCGCCGACAGCTTGGGCGCCGCCCGCTCCGCGGTGACCGCGCTCAAGCAGGCCGACGGGGGCCGCGCTGCGATCGTGCTCGGCGACTGGCCCGCCGAGCAGCAGCCGTCGGCCGGCGGGCTGCCCGACGGTGCCCGGTGGGCTCTCGACCTGGTGGAAACGCCGCCGCGGCTGCGCGGCGCGATGACCGCAATGCTCTCCGGCGTCGCGGTGGTCGCCGACCTGGCGGCGGCGTTAGACCTGGTGGCCGCGAGCCCGCGGCTGCGCGCGGTCACCCTTGACGGCGATCTGGTCGGTGCGGGCTGGGTGAGCGGCGGATCCGACCGCAAACCGTCCACGCTGGAGATCACCGGCGAGATCGACAAGGCTCGCGCCGAGCTGACCGTCGCCGAGGCCCAGGTCGGTCAACTGTCCGCGGCGCTGTCGGGCGCGCTGAGCGAGCAGGTGGCCCGCCAGGACGCCGCCGAGCAGGCACTGGCCGCGCTCAACGAATCCGACGCCGCGATCTCGGCGATCTACGAGCAGCTGGGCCGGCTGGGGCAGGACGCCCGCGCCGCGGAGGCGGAGTGGCACAGGCTGTTGCGCCAGCGTGAGGAGCTGGAGACCGGGCGCGCGCAAACGCTCGACGAACTCGGTGTGCTGGAGACCCGGCTGCGCAACGCCGAGCAGACCCGGCACATCACCGTCGAACCCAACGCCCGGGCCCGGCAGGGGATTGACGCCGCCCGCACCGGTTTGGAGGCCGCTCGCAGCGCCGAAGTCGAGGCCCGGCTGGCGGTGCGCACCGCCGAGGAGCGCGCCAACGCGGTTCGCGGACGGGCGGATTCGCTGCGCCGCGCCGCTACCGCCGAACGGGAAGCGCGGTTGCGCGCGCAGCAGGCT
>NZ_JBOHHI010000207.1:0-27576 GCF_050700595.1 Mycobacterium sp. | reverse complement strand
GTGTAGAGCCGGGAGAGGAAGTTGTGGTGCTGCGCCTGGGCGGTACTGCCGGTCAGCTCGACCGCACCCGGGCCGGCTTCGGTGATTTCGGTCGCATCTTCGGTCGCTTCGGTGTCGGCCATCGCGTTATCCCCGCCCCGTGTTCACGTGCGTCGTGGCCCGGCGCTCGCGGGCGACCCGCTGCACGGCCCCCAGGCCGTTGTACGTCGGCTTGGCCAGCGTCGGGGACTTGGAGGCCAGGTACACCAGCGGCCACGTCACCAGGAACACCACCACGATGTCGAGGATCGTGGTGAGACCCAGCGTGAAAGCGAACCCCTTCACCTGGCCGACCGCCAGGAAGTACAGCACCGCGGCGGCCAGGAAGGTGACGGCGTTGCCGGAAACGATCGTCTTGCGGGCCCGGGCCCAACCGCGGGGTACCGCCGACCGGAACGAACGGCCTTCGCGGATCTCATCTTTGATGCGTTCGAAAAACACCACGAACGAGTCGGCGGTGGTGCCGATGCCGATGATCAGACCCGCGATGCCCGCCAGGTCCAGGGTGTAGTTGATATAGCGGCCCAACAGCACCAGGATCGCGAAAACCATTGCGCCGGAAGCCACCAACGACAGTGCGGTCAGCAGCCCCAGTACCCGGTAGTACGCCAGCGAGTACACCAGCACCAGCGCCAAACCGATGGCACCCGCGATCAGGCCGGCTCGCAGCGACGTCAATCCCAGTGTCGCCGAGACGGTCTCGGCTTCCGACGATTCGAACGACAGCGGCAACGACCCGTATTTGAGGACGTTGGCCAGATCGCGTGCCGTTGCTTGGTTGAAGTCACCGGTGATTTGGGTCCGGCCGCCCGGGATCGCTTCCTGGATCCGGGGTGCGCTTACTACCTGTGAGTCCAAGGTGAACGCGGTTTGGGTGCCGATGTGGGCGGCGGTGAAATCCGCCCAGGTGTTTGCCGCCGCACTTTTGAACTGCAGGTCGACGATGTAGCCGGCGCTGCGCTGGTCCATCCCCGAGGTGGCGTTCTGGATCTGGTCGCCGCTGATGATCGACGGTGCCAGCTGGTAGGCAATTTTGTGGTCGGTCGAACAGGCGATCAGCGGCAGGTTGGGGTCGTCGTTGCCGGCCAGGATGTCGTCTTGGTCGCAGCGGGTGGCCTGGAACTGCAGGGCAAGGAATTGCACGCCCTGATTGGTGGTCTGCCGCCACTGCTTCTCTTTGGCGATGCGCTCGGCGAGGTCCTTGCGCGGGTCGGGCGGCCCGGGTTGTGCCGGCGGCGGTTCCTGCAGGTAGGGCCGCGGCTGCGCCGGGGGCGCCGTTTCATCGGTCGGTGCCGGCTCGTTGGTAGGGGCGCTACCCGGCACGGCGGGAAGTTCACCGGACGGCGCTTGGCCGGGCGTTGCGGGCTGCGGATGCTGTCCCGGCGGCGGCGCAGCCTGCGCCGGGACCGCGTTGATCGCCGGCCGGATATACAGCCGCGCCGTCTGGCCCAGGTTGCGCGCCTCATTGCCGTCATTTCCCGGCACCGTGATGACCAGGTTGTCGCCGTCGACGATGACTTCGGAGCCCGACACGCCCAGACCGTTGACCCGGGCGCTGATGATCTGCTGCGCCTGCGCGAGCGCCTCGCGGGTCGGCGCGGATCCGTCCGGTGTTCGGGCGGTCAGCGTGACCCGGGTGCCGCCCTGCAGATCGATGCCGAGCTTGGGTTCGGCCCGCTTGTCCCCGGTCAGGAAGACCAGCAGATACACGCCGATGAGCATGACCAGGAACACCGTCAGGTAGCGGGCAGGGTACACCGGCGCCGAAGGCGATGCCACGTTGTTGACTCTCCTCGCTTGCCGATCCGTTCGACTGCTCCCGAAAAGGGTACGTGCCGATCGGCAGATCTCAGTCTTTGGGCAGTCGCTCCGGATCGGCGGTGAGCTCCGCGGCGTCGTCGTCCGCATCGGTGTCCGGGACCTCCGGCTCGATGCGGTCCCGAACCGCCAGCTTCATCCACGTGGTCACCACGCCGGGTGCGATCTCGAGGTCCACCGTGTCGTCGGTGATGGCGGTGATGCTGGCCTGCAATCCGGAGGTGGTGTGCACCCGGTCCCCGACGCGCAGCGACTCGTGCAGGCCGATGGTGGCCTGCATGGCGCGTCGTTGACGCCGCGACGCGAAGAACATGAACGCCGCCAAGATGATGAACAGCGGCAAGAAGAACAGCAGTTGGTTCATGACGGCCAGTGTGCCATCGCGGGTCTTGACGCCGCGGGTCCGGAGTGGCACAACGACCTTATGACCCGCATCGTTGATTCCGACCAGCACCTTTACGAGAACCGCTCATTGTGGGCCGACTACATCGACCCGACGGCCCGCCAGGATGCGCTGAGCCTGGTCGACGACGAACTCGGCTATACCTGGCTGAGCTGGCGCGGCTCGCCGCTGGCGTTGGCCGACGTCCACCTTCCCGGCGACACCGCCTCCTGCGGGGAGCACCGCAAGCGGCAGCGGGCCGGACGGCCGGCCTCCTACCGCTACGACGAGGCACTGCCCGCCGCCTACTGGCAGCCCACGGCCCGCGTCGGCTGGCTCGACGAGGTCGGCCTGGACGAAGCGGTCGTGTTTCCCAATTACGGTCTGCTGTGGGAGCGCCGGCTGTCGTCGTCGCTGTCGGCGGTGACCGCGAACATGACGGCATGGAACCGGTGGTGTGCAATCGTGCAGGCCGAGGGCGCCGGGCGACTCCATCCGGTCGCACACCTCACCCTGCGCGACCCGCAGTGGCTCGAGGCCGAACTGGCAACTCTTGCGGCGGCGGGTGTCGGGCTGGCGATGATCGGCGCCGGACCGGTCGACGGGCGGGCGTTGTCGCATCCCGACCACGACCGGATCTGGTCCGCGTTCGTCGACCACGCCGTCACACCCGTCTTCCACGTCGCCGATCAGGTGCGGGTCTTCGACGACTGTTGGTATCCGCCGGATTCGGAGGACTTGGTGCCGACGACCGAGGCGGTGTTCCTGTGGGTGCCGCCGGCGCTGGCGTTGACCGACCTGATCCTGCACGGCGTCCTCGACCGTCATCCCGGACTGCGCTTCGGCGTCGTCGAGCTCAGTTCGATGTGGGTGCCGCAATTCCTGTTGATGCTGGACGGGGCGTCGTATTTCACCACTGCACTCAATGGCAAGCCGGTGGCCCGGCTGGCCCGGCGGCCCAGCGAGTACTTCCTCGATCAGGTGAAGGTGTCGTCGTTCTCCTACGAGGACCCCGGGGCGCTGACCAAGTCCAGCGGTGACGTGTTCATGTTCTGCAGCGACTACCCGCACTCCGAGGGCACCGCCACACCGCTCGACGACTACCGCCGGATGGGCTGCGAGGACCAGGCGATGCCCGGTCTGTTCCACGCCAACATCGACGCATTGCTGCACCATTAGCCGGATGGAACTCACCGAAGCGTTACGCACCACCGGCGCGGTCCGCGACTTCACCGAAGAACCCGTCGACGACGCCGTGTTGGCGCGGGTGCTCGACACCGCGCGATTCGCACCCAGCGGAGCCAACGCGCAGTCGTGGCGGATCGTGGTGGTCAAAGACGCCGGCCGACGACGCCGGCTGCGCGATCTGTACCTGCAGGGTTCGCGGGACTACATGGCCATGACCGTCGCCGGACTGCGGCCGTGGGCGCCCACCAACGACCGCGACGCCGAATCCCGCGCCATCGAAGCCGGAAAAGCCTTGGCGCCAGGCGGATTCGCCGAACACTTCGACGAGGCCCCGGTACTGCTGGCATTGTTCGCCGACCTGGCGCAGCTGGCCGCGGTGGACCGCGACACCGACCGGTATACGTTCGCCGGCGGCGCGTCCATCTACCCGTTCGCGTGGAGCATCCTGCTCGCCGCCCGCGAGGAGGGCCTGGGCGGGGTGATCACCACGATCGCGATTCACGAGGAGCCGCAGGTCAAGGCTCTGTTCGGCGCGTCCGACCCGCTGGCGTTGGCCGCGGTGATCGCGCTGGGACATCCGGTTCGGGCGGTGCGACGGCTTCGCCGCGCCCCGGTCGCCTCGTTCGCCACCGTCGACTCGGTCGACGGGCCGGTGTTTGGCGGATGACGGTTGGGGTAACAGATAAGTTCACCCGACGTCGAGCACGTTCTGTCTGGAGGTCTGCGATGAGAAACCTTGTTGGTCAATTGGCGGCAATCGTCATGCTTGCGGCAGCGGCGATGACGGCCGGGACGTTCACGACATCGGCGGTCAGCTCGGCGCAGCCGCCGAACTGCGCCGAGGGCCAGTATTGGGACCCGACCGGCAACATCTGCCGGCCACTGGGCGAAGGGCCACAGCCTCTGAACTGCCCAGAAGGCCAGTACTGGCACCCGGGCGACAACGTGTGCAAGCCACTCGGCCAACCCTGAACCGTGACAACGGCGAATGGGGGTGGGACCCGGCCGCCAACGTCTGCCGGCCACCCGTCGCACCTCCTGCCTAACGCGCGGGACGCGGTCTCGTCCCCTTTCGGTCGCAGATAGGCTCGAATAGCCACCCGAGTCCCCACTGCGCCCGAGGAGACACGTGCCCACCATCGAACAAAGCCACCACCTCGCCACCGAAATCCCCGGTCCAGCGTCGTTGGAATTGACCAAGCGCCGCGCTGCGGCGGTAGCCCGCGGCGTCGGAAACGCGATGCCGGTCTTCGCGGCGCGCGCCGGCGGCGGGATCGTCGAGGACGTCGACGGCAACCGACTCATCGACTTGGGGTCCGGCATCGCGGTCACCACGATCGGCAACGCCGCGCCGCAGGTGGTCGACGCGGTGCGGGGCCAAGTCGCCGAATTCACCCACACCTGCTTCATGGTGACGCCCTACGAGGGCTACGTGGCCGTCGCCGAACAGCTCAACCGGATCACCCCCGGCTCGGGCGAGAAGCGCACGGTGTTGTTCAACTCCGGCGCGGAGGCGGTGGAGAACGCCGTCAAGATCGCCCGCTCGCACACCCGCAAACCCGCTGTGGTGGCGTTCGACCACGCCTACCACGGTCGCACCAACCTGGCGATGGCGCTGACCGCGAAGTCGATGCCGTACAAAAGCGGCTTCGGGCCGTTCGCGCCGGAGGTCTACCGGGCGCCGCTGTCATATCCGTTCCGCGACGGCCTGCACGACAAGGAGCTGGCCACCGACGGTGAGTTGGCCGCCCGACGCACCATCGACTTCATCGCCAAGCAGGTCGGCGCGGACAACCTGGCCGCCGTCGTCATCGAACCGATCCAGGGCGAGGGCGGGTTCATCGTGCCGGCCGAGGGGTTCCTGCCCACGTTGTTGGACTGGTGCCACAACAACGACGTGGTCTTCGTCGCCGACGAGATACAGAGCGGCGTCGCGCGCACCGGGGCGATGTTCGCCTGCGAGCACGAGGGCATCGAGCCCGACCTGATCTGTATCGCCAAGGGCATTGCCGGCGGGCTGCCGCTGTCGGCGGTGACCGGTCGCGCCGAGATCATGGACACCCCGCACGTCAGCGGCCTGGGCAGCACGTTCGGCGGCAATCCGATCGCCTGCGCGGCGGCGTTGGCGACCATCGCCACCATCGAAAAGGACGGCCTCGTCGAGCGGGCGCGGCAGATCGAGCGGCTGATGAAAGACCGGCTGCTCGCGTTGCAGCGCGACGACGATCGGGTCGGCGATGTGCGCGGCCGCGGGGCCATGATTGCCGTCGAGTTGGTGAAGCCCGGCAGCGCCGAGCCCGATGCCGATCTGACCGAAGCGTTGGCAACCGCCGCCCGCACTGCCGGCGTCATTGTGTTGACCTGCGGCACTTTCGGCAACGTGCTGCGGTTCCTGCCGCCGCTGAGCATCAGCGACGAGTTGCTGACCGAAGGTGTCGACGTGCTGGCCGAGCTACTCGCCGAGCTCTAAGACTTCATTCCAGAAGCCGACCACGCTCTGCACGGTCCGGTCCGCGTCGAGCACTAGCGGCGCCACCCGGCCGGTGCCCGCCACCGTGGCGGTGCGGGCGTTCGGCATGGTGGCACAGGCGGCCTCGGCCTCACCCGGCGGCCAGCCCTCGTCGTCGTCGCGGGCGGCCAGCATCAGGGTGGGCGCGGTGATACGCGGCAGGCGGTCGGCGAGACTCGGCCGGTGCAGCATCATCGAGCGCATGGCGTGCAGCATGCCGCGCCGATCAGCCCGGCGGAATGCGTCGATCACGACGGCAGCTTGACCCGGTTGCGCGGCAACAGCTTCCGGGCCCAATAGCGCGTTCGACAACGCGTTGCACAGGAAGCGGGTGGGTCCGGCCAACCGGTATAGGGCGACCAGCGGCCACGCCTTGGTCCAGCGAAACCGGGTGCTGAGCCCCGGCACCGGGGTGCCGATCGTGGTCAGCGTGCGAATGCGCTGCGGCTGGGCGGCCGCCAGCAGAATGCCGACATGTCCGCCCCACGCGTTGCCGACCCAGTCGACCGGCTCGGCGATGCCGAGTCGGTCCAGGGCTTGCCCGGCCGCGTGCGTGCATTCGTCGAAGGTGAAGTCGCGGCGGACAGGTTCGCTGCGTCCGTGCGACGGCCCGTCGATCGCGACCACGGTGCGGCGGCTTGCCAGCGCGTCCAACACCGGCCCCCAGGAGCGTGAATCGACGAACAGGCTGTGCCACAACACCGCGGTAGGCCCTGCGCCGCCGCGCCGCACATGCAGACGTCCCAGGCTCGTGCTGACGAAATCAGTGTCGTCCATGTGACCACCTCTCGCGAATTACTTCGGAAGCCGAAACTTCGGCATCCGTAGTATTGTCTGGCAGCATGGCGACGTCAAGTGATCTGCCGCCGGACCGACAGGCGGTGGGCCAGCTGCTGGTGCGGTTGTTGCGACACTTTCGCCAGGATTTGGCAGCGCCGCGCGTCGAGCGCGGCTACGGCGACGTCCGCGATCCGCATCTGCAGATCTTCGGCAACATCCGCATGGGTGGGGTGCGTCTCACCGAACTTGCCGCGCGGGCACAGCTGAGCTTGGCCGCCACGTCGGAGCTGGTGAACGATTTGGCCACACTGGGCTATCTGACCCGACGCCCCGACCCGGCTGACGGTCGGGCGAAGCTGATCGACCTGACCGATCGCGGACGACGCTTGCTGGCCGACGCCGGTGACCGGGTGGCCGACATCGAGGCGCGGTGGTCGAAGCTGTTGGGAGCCAACGACTTTGCCCGCATGTGTGCGACCATGCACCAGCTGCTCGACACGCTCGAACCCGACGGCGCGCGGAGCTAGCCCTCCCCTTGGTCGACGGCCGGACCGAATCAAGTCGCCGACCGTGCGGATTCATACGCCTGTCGCGGCGTGTCGCGTACGAAGCCGCACGCTCGGCCTATCTCATCGGACAACCGGCCGGTAACGCATCTCACAGCAATCGGCGGCGGCCCGCCGTTTCGGAATAACATTAGCTTTGCTAACGTAGTTCTTGCTGGGCGCAGCGTGGCGCTGGTAAAACTTCCCGAGTAATTGTTCAGAGGTTTCGTTATGTCAATGGATGTCCCTGACGAGCGGCTCGAGCGCCGCATCGCCGACCTGGCCGCCCACGACCCGCAGTTCGCCGCCGCCCGTCCCAGCGAGGCCATCGCCGCGGCGATCGAGCAACCCGGGCTGGCTTTGGCGCAAGTCGTCCAGACCGTGCTCAATGGCTACGCGGATCGGCCCGCCCTCGGGCAGCGCGCCGTGGAGTTCGTCAAAGACCCCGACACCGGGCGCACCTCGGCGGAGCTGCTGCCGGAGTTCGAGACCATCACCCACCGCGAGCTGGGCGACCGCCTCGGCGCGCTGGCCAGCGCATGGGCCAACGGGGTGGTGTCCCCCGGTGACCGCGTCTGCGTGCTGGGCTTCACCAGCGTCGACTACGCCACCATCGACGTGGCGCTGGGGCAGCTCAATGCGGTGTCGGTCCCCCTGCAGACCAGCGCCGCGACCGCGCAACTGCGGCCCATCGTCGCGGAGACCGAGCCGGTCGTGATTGCGACGAGCATCGACTACGTGTCCGAGGCCGTCGAACTGATCGAGAGCGGCCACCTCCCCGCGCGGCTGGTGGTGTTCGACTACTACCCGCAGGTCGACGACCACCGCGAGGCGTTCGGGGCGGCCCGCGTCCGGTTGGCGCGCAGCCCGGTTGTGGTGGAGACGCTGGCGGACGTGCTGGAGCACGGGAAGACACTGCCGGCCGCGTCGGTCGCAGTGCCCGCCGACGCGTTGGCACTGTTGGTCTACACCTCCGGCAGCACGGGCGCACCCAAGGGCGCGATGTACCCGCAGCGCAATGTCGCCAAGATGTGGCGGCGGCGAAGCAGGAACTGGTTCGGCCCGAGCGCCGCCTCGATCACGCTCAACTTCATGCCGATGAGCCACATCATGGGTCGCGGCATCCTGTACGGCACCCTCGGCAACGGCGGTACCGCTTACTTCGGTGCCAAGAGCGATCTGTCCACGTTCCTGGAGGACCTCGCGCTGGTGCGGCCCACCGAATTGAACTTCGTGCCGCGGATTTGGGAGATGCTGTTCGGCGAGTTCCAGCGCGAAGTGGACCGCGGGGTCGACGCAGCGGAGGTCATCGCCAAGCAGCGGCAGCACCTGCTGGGCGGGCGATTCATCTTCGCGATGACCGGCTCGGCGCCCATCTCCCCTGAACTCAAGTCCTGGGTCGAGTCCCTGCTGGAGATGCACGTTTTGGACGGCTACGGCTCCACCGAGGCCGGGATGGTCTTGTACGACGGCGAGGTGCAACGTCCGCCGGTGCTCGACTACAAGCTGGTCGATGTCCCGGATCTGGGCTATTTCCACACCGACCAGCCGTATTCGCGCGGTGAGCTGCTACTCAAGACCGAGAACATGTTCCCCGGTTACTACAGGCGCCCGGAGGTCACGGCAGACGTCTTCGACGCCGACGGCTACTACCGCACCGGCGACGTCGTCGCGGAGGTCGGCCCGGACCGGCTGGTCTATGTCGACCGGCGCAACAACGTGCTCAAGCTCGCGCAGGGCGAGTTCGTCACCGTCGCGAAGCTGGAGGCGGTGTTCGGCAACAGTCCGCTGGTGCGACAGATCTACCTCTATGGCAACAGCGCGCACCCCTACCTGGTGGCGGTCGTCGTGCCGACCGAGGGCGCGTCGAAGACGGCGATCGCCGAGTCACTGCAGACCGTTGCCAAGGAGGCCGGCCTGCAGTCCTACGAGGTCCCGCGCGACTTCCTCATCGAGACAACACCTTTCACGCTGGAGAACGGACTGCTCACCGGTATCCGTAAGCTGGCGTGGCCGAAGCTCAAGCAGCACTACGGCGAACGACTGGAACAGCTCTACGCCGACCTGGCCGAGGGCCAGGCCAACGAGCTGAGCGAGCTGCGCCGCAGTGGCGCCACTCAACCGGTGCTGCAGACCATCAGCCGCGCCGCGGCCGCGCTGCTGGGCACAGCGACCACCGACCTGACGCCCGACGCGCAGTTCACCGACCTGGGTGGAGACTCGTTGTCGGCGTTGACATTCGGCAACCTGCTGCGCGAGATCTTTGACGTCGAGGTGCCGGTGGGTGTGATCGTCAGCCCGGCGTCGGATCTGCAGTCCATCGCCGGCTACATCGACACCGAGCGGAAAGGCTCGAAGCGGCCCACGTTCGCCTCGGTGCACGGCCGGGACGCGGTCGAGGTGCACGCCGCCGACCTCACCCTGGACAAGTTCCTCGACGCCGCGACGTTGGCCGCCGCTGCGAACCTGCCCGGCCCGAGCCCAGAGGTGCGGACCGTGCTGCTAACCGGCGCAACCGGTTTCCTGGGCCGCTATTTGGCTCTGCAGTGGCTGGAGCGGCTGTCGCTGGTCGGCGGCAAGCTGATCTGCCTGGTGCGCGCCAAGTCCGATGCGGAGGCGCGGGCCCGGTTGGATGCCACCTTTGACAGCGGTGACGACAAGCTGCTGGCCCGCTACACCGAATTGGCCGCGAAGCACCTGCAGGTGATCGCCGGCGACAAGGGCGAGGCCAACCTGGGCCTGGATCAGCAGGCTTGGCAACGGCTGGCCGACACCGTCGACGTGATCGTCGACCCGGCGGCGCTGGTTAACCACGTGCTGCCGTACAACGAGTTGTTCGGGCCCAACGCGTTGGGCACCGCCGAGCTGATCCGCATTGCGCTGACGACGAAGCTAAAGCCGTACACCTATGTGTCGACGATCGGTGTGGGCGATCAAATCGCGCCCGGGAAGTTCGTCGAGGACGCCGACATTCGGGTGATCAGCCCCACCCGGGCGATCAACGACGGCTACGCCAACGGTTACGGCAACAGCAAGTGGGCCGGCGAGGTGCTGCTGGCCGAGGCCAATGCCCTGTGTGGCCTGCCGGTCGCGGTGTTCCGCTGCGACATGATCCTGGCCGACACGAGCTATGCGGGCCAGCTCAACCTGCCGGACATGTTCACCCGGCTGATGCTGAGCCTGGTCGCCACCGGTATTGCGCCCGGCTCGTTCTATCAGCTCGACGCCGAGGACAACCGGCAACGTGCGCACTACGACGGTCTGCCGGTGGAGTTCGTCGCTGAGGCAATCGCCACGCTGGGCGCTCGCGTCGACGGCGGGTTCGACACCTATCACGTGATGAACCCCTACGACGACGGCATCGGGCTCGACGAGTACGTCGACTGGCTGATCGACGCCGGGCACGCGATCCAGCGGATCGCCGACTACCCCGATTGGCTGCAGCGGTTCGAGACGAGCCTGCGGACTCTGCCGGACCGGCAGCGTCAGTACTCACTACTGCCGCTGTTGCACAACTATCAGAAGCCGGAGACTCCGCTGCGCGGCTCGATGGCGCCGACCGACCGGTTCCGCGCCGCGGTGCAGGAAGCGAAAATCGGCCCGGACAAAGATATTCCGCACATCTCGGCACCGATCATCGTCAAGTACGTCACCGATCTGCAACTGCTCGGCTTACTCTGACGAGCACGCGTTTGTCGTGCGGGTCAAGATGTGCTGGCGCGCCGGCGACGGAAGAAGCTGCTCTTGCGGTCTTGCGGCTCCTGTGCCGGGAACTGGTCGGCTCGGACCTGGGTGACCGCATCCGACGACACCTCGGCGGCCGGAGCCATTGAGTACTCGGGCGAGTAATCCGACGCCGGCTCTACATCAGCGGCCGACACCTCGGATGCGGGAGCCGGCGCAACTTCGACGTCACGGGCCATCCGCACCGCCAGCCGCGCAAGAACCGCGCCACTCAGGAAGACGATCAATGCGCCCAGCCCGGAAAAATAGGTGATCTCCATCAGCGCCCGCTTGGCATCGGTCGATGCCACCGGATCGCCGATGTGCCCGATCTGCAAGGTCGAGGCCAGCGCGCGGCCCACGACGAACCAGGCGCCGGCGAACGCGGCCAACCAGCCACCGAACATCGCGGTGGCGCGATTCCCCGACCCCACCAGCAGCAGGCCACCGACCACGGTGGTGACACCGGGGAATACCTCGAGCCAGCCGCGCGCCGACGTCCACGCCCACTCGTGGTCGGGCGGGTAGGCCCACTGGAAATACGGCCCGATGAACGGGGCCAATGCACCCCACACACCGAGGGCGATCAACAGCAATCCACTGACCGCGCCGCGGGTGCGGGGCATATGCAGGCTGCTCGGACCAGTCCGCGAGACATTCATTGAGAAACTCCTCAAACCGTTGGACACCGATAGTGTCAAGCGCGTGCTGAGTACCCGCATCGTCGGCGGGGTAACCGCTGCTGAGCCGCGGAGGCGATCCTCCTAGTCGAACAGGCCCGCCTGGCCCAACCCACCGGCCCCGGCCGGCGGCACCATGCCCAGATGCGTCCAGGCCGCTGCGGTGGCCACGCGCCCACGCGGGGTGCGCGCGATCATGCCGGCACGCACCAAAAACGGCTCGCACACCTCCTCGACGGTGGTGGCCTCCTCACCGACCGCCACGGCCAGCGTCGACACCCCCACCGGGCCGCCGCCGAAGCTGCGGGTCAGCGCCGACAGCACGGCCCGGTCGAGCCGGTCCAGGCCCAGCTCGTCGACGTCGTAGACCTCCAGCGCCGACTTGGCGACATCGCGGGTGATCACCCCGTCGGCGCGCACCTCGGCAAAGTCGCGGACCCGGCGCAGTAGCCGGTTGGCGATGCGCGGGGTGCCGCGTGAACGACGGGCGATCTCCGCGCCGGCTTCACCGCCCAACCCGATGCCCAATATTCCCGCGGAGCGGGCCAGCACCCGCTCCAGTTCGGCGGGCTCGTAGAAATCCATGCGCGCGGTAAAACCGAACCGGTCGCGCAGCGGACCGGTCAGCGCGCCCGACCGGGTGGTCGCGCCGACCAGGGTGAACGGCGCCACCTCCAACGGAATCGAGGTCGCCCCCGGGCCTTTGCCGACGATGACGTCGACCCGGAAGTCCTCCATCGCCAGGTAGAGCATCTCCTCGGCGGGCCGGGCGATGCGGTGGATCTCGTCGATGAACAACACGTCGTGCTCGACGAGGTTGGATAGCATCGCCGCCAGATCGCCGGCGCGTTCCAGTGCGGGACCAGACGTCACCCGCAGTGCCGATCCCAGTTCGGCGGCGATGATCATCGCCAGCGACGTCTTTCCCAACCCGGGCGGACCGGACAGCAGGATGTGATCCGGTGTGCCACCACGGTTTTTGGCACCCTCGATGACCAGCTGCAGCTGTTCCCGCACGCGCGGCTGGCCGATGAACTCCCCCAGCGTTCGCGGCCGCAGGTTGGCGTCGACATCCCCCTCACCGACGGTCAAGGCCGGCGAGACGTCACGCTCGTCGGGCTCGGTCATGTGTTCTTCCCCAGCAGCGACAGTGCGGCGCGCAACGCGCTCGACGTGGTTGCCTCGGGTTCGTTGACGAGCACCTGGCCAGTCGCGTCTTCCGCCTGCTTGGCCGCAAAGCCAAGGCCGACAAGGGCTTCCACAACGGGTGTCCGCACCGCATGACCGTTCACGGTTGCCGCTGCCGTGCTTGCGCCCACCGGCCCGATCTTGTCCCGCAGTTCCAGCACCATCCGCTCGGCACCACGCTTACCGATCCCCGGCACCCGGGTCAGCGCGGTGACGTCGCCGTCGGCAAGGACCCGGCGAAGCGCGGGCGCGCCGTAGACCGCGAGGGTGGCCAGCGCGATCTTGGGCCCGACGCCGGAGACCCCCAGCAGTGTCAGGAACAAGTCGCGGGCGTCCGGATCGGGAAATCCGTACAGCGTCATCGAATCCTCACGCACGATCATCGCGGTGATCAGCCGGGCCTCGCCGCCGCGGCGCAGCGTCGCCAGCGTGGACGGAGTGGCCATCAGCTTGTACCCCACACCGGCGGCCTCGATGACGACGTGATCCAGTGCCACCTCGAGCACCTCCCCGCGAACCGAGGCGATCACGTCGCGGCCTTCACTTTCGCGGCGAACTTCCTGCGCTGCTCGGCAGCCCTGGCCTCGGCGGCGGCCATCCGCGCGATCATCGGCGCGCGCCAACAGTGGCAGATCGCCAGTGCCAGTGCGTCGGCGGCGTCGGCCGGAGTCGGCTTTGCTTGCAGCCCAAGGATTCTGGTGACCATCGCGGTGACCTGCGCCTTGGGCGCGGCGCCGTTGCCGGTGACCGCGGCCTTTACCTCCGACGGCGTGTGAAAGTGCACGTCGATCGCCCGTTTGGCGGCTGCCAGCGCGATCACCCCGCCGGCCTGCGCGGTGCCCATCACCGTCGACACGTTCTGCTGGGAGAACACCCGCTCGATGGCGACGACGTCGGGAAGGTGGGTGTCCAGCCAGTGCTCGACGGCGTCGCTGATCGTCAGCAACCTTGCCGGCAGCGGCGCCCCGGCCGGGGTGCGCACCACGTCGACGTCCAGCGCGATGATCTGCCGTCCGCGTCCGCTCTCGATTACGGACAGCCCGCAGCGGGTCAGTCCCGGGTCGACGCCCATCACGCGCACGTCAAGCTCCTCGATGCCGAACGGTTGTTCGATACCCTAGCGGGCCGGACCGACACCGGCGGGTAGGACACGCCCGGGACGGCGAACCCTCTTTTACGCCTCGTCGAGCGCGGTAAGCACCTCGTCGGAGAGGTCGACATTAGTCCACACGTTCTGCACGTCGTCGCTGTCCTCCAACGCGTCGACCAGCCTGAACACCTTTTGGGCACCGTCGAGGTCGACCGGCACGCTGACCGACGGCGCGAAACTCGCCTCCGCGGAATCGTAGTCGATCCCGGCTTGCTGCAGCGCGGTCCGCACTGCGACGAGATCACCTGGTTCCGAGGTGATTTCGAAGCTGTCGCCCAGGTCGTTGACGTCCTCGGCACCGGCGTCGAGTACGGCCATCAGCACGTCGTCCTCGGTCAGGCCGTTCTTTTCCAGGGTGACCACGCCCTTGCGGGAGAACAGATAGGACACCGATCCCGGATCGGCCATGGTGCCGCCGTTACGGGTCATGGCCACCCGCACTTCACTGGCGGCCCGGTTGCGGTTGTCGGTCAGGCACTCGATCAACACCGCTACTCCATTGGGTGCGTAGCCCTCATAGGTGATGGTTTGCCACTCGGCGCCGCCGGCTTCCTCGCCGGCGCCGCGTTTGCGGGCCCGTTCGATGTTCTCGTTGGGTACCGAACTCTTCTTCGCCTTTTGGATTGCGTCGTACAGGGTCGGGTTGCCGGCCGGGTCACCCCCGCCGACGCGGGCCGCGACCTCGATGTTCTTGATCAGCCGGGCGAACATCTTGCCGCGGCGGGCGTCGACGACGGCCTTCTTGTGCTTCGTGGTGGCCCACTTGGAGTGGCCGCTCATCGGTTACTACCTCTTCTGTTGCTTCGAAAGTTCGCCAGACGAGTCTACGTGGACGGCCGCTATTGGTTGTCCGCCGCCCGCGTGACGTGGCCCTCGCCGGGTGGGAAGAATCCCGGTACCCACCGCTCGATCAGCGTGGCGTACGCCACATGGGCGTCAAGCTGCACGGCGACTCCGAGCAGACCGCCGAGGGTGCGGAGCAACATCACATATCCGGGTGGCACGGTCAGCTGCCGGGCAACCTTGAACCGGTCGGCGAATCCTTCCTCGAAGGGATCGGTGGTGGCCAATGCCGATTTCTGGAACCACTTACGGGTGAAATGAAACTCGCCGGCCCGCAGTGGGTCGATATAAGCCCAGAGCGGTCCGATATACCCCACCACTTGATCGGCAGTCAGATCGTAGTTTTGCGGCATGAACCCGAGCTTCTTCAGCAGCCGGATCACTTCGTCCCACTGTTCGTCGCGTGCCCAGCACAGGAGTTCACCGAAGTCGGCCGGCACACCGCCGGGATGCTCGGAGACGGCGCCGAAATCGATAACTCCCAGGCGACCGTCCGCCAGCACCATGAAATTGCCCGGATGGGGGTCGGCATGCACCAGTCCGACACGTGCGAGTGAGCTCACAGCAAATTCAACCAGCAAGGCGCACACGGAATTTCGCTCATCTTGGGTACCGTCGGCGATGATCGTGGAAAGACGCCGACCCTCCATCCATTCCGAGATGATGACCTTTGGCGCGCTGGCGACCACCGCCGGGACAGAGAACTTCTGGTCGCCCGCAAAGGCTTTCGCGAAGGCACGCTGATAGGCGGCTTCCTGGCGGTAGTCCAGCTCTGCTTCGATACGCTCGCTGACCTCAGAAACGATTCGGTCCACCTCTGCCCGTGGCACAATCCGCTTGGTGAGCCAGGAAACCCGTTGTATCAACTTGAGATCCGCACGCAGCGCCTCATCGGCACCGGGGTATTGCACCTTCACGGCGACTTTGCGCCCGTCTTTCCACGTGGCTTTGTGAACCTGTCCGATACTCGCCGAGGCGACCGGGGTGTCGTCGAAGGACTCGAAGCGTTCGCGCCATTTGGTGCCGAGCTGGGCGTCGAGTACCCGGTGCACCTTTGCGGCCGGCAGTGGTGGTGCCTCGGTTTGCAGCCTGACCAACGCCTCGCGAAACGGATCGGCGAATTGCGGAGGTATCGCGGCCTCCATCACCGACAGCGCCTGACCGACCTTCATGGCGCCACCCTTGAGCTCGCCGAGCACCTGGAAGAGCTCGTCTGCGGCTTTCTCCAGAAGTTCCGCGTTGACCTCTTCCCTAGACTTGCCGGTCATCCGCTTACCCACGCCCAGTGCGGCACGCCCGGCCACCCCTGCCGGAAGGCTCGCCAGCTTTGCGACGCGTCCCAATCCTCCCCGCACGATGTCCGCCATGAGCACATCATGCCTGGTGAACCCGCGGGCTTAGGCCCGTCCGGTGACGATGTCGACGAACAACCGGTGAATACGCCGGTCGTGCGTCATCTCCGGGTGAAACGCCGTGGCGAGCAGCGGACCCTGGCGTACCGCGACGATATGCCCCGCGGCGTGGGCCAGCAAACGGACGTCGGCGCCGGCCCGCTCCACCCACGGCGCGCGGATGAACACCGCGTGCACCGGATCGTCGAGGCCGGCGAATGCGATATCGCCTTCGAACGAGTCGACCTGTCGTCCGAACGCGTTGCGCCGCACCGCCATATCGATGCCGCCCAACGGAACCGCCTCCCGGCCGCCCTCGCCGGCGTCCAGGATCTCGCTGGCCAGCAAAATCATCCCGGCACACGCCCCGTAGGCCGGGAGCCCGTCGGCCAGCCGCTTCCGCAACGGCTCCAACAGGTCAAGATCGTGCAGTAGGTGACTCATCGTGGTCGACTCCCCACCGGGAATGACCAGCGCATCCACTGCGTCCAGTTCGGCACGCCGGCGCACCGGCACCGGATCGGCGCCACTGTCCCGCAACGCCGCCAGGTGTTCCCGGGTGTCCCCCTGCAACGCCAGGACGCCGACCCGCGGCGGGGTCACGAGTTCGCCGGGCGAAAGTCGCGCTTGTAGCGGGTCAGGCCTTCCTGCATCACCGCGGCGACCATCTCGCCGCGCCGGTTGAAGATCTTGCCCTGGGTCAGCGACCGCCCGTTGCATGCCGACGGCGACGACTGGTCGTAGAGCAGCCATTCGTCGGCCCTGAACGGCCGCATGAACCACATCACGTGGTCCAGCGACGCAACCTGCAGGTGCTCGCGCTCCGCCAGGTGGATCACCTGCGCCGAGCCGAGCAGGGTGAGATCGCTCATGTAGGCCAGCGCGCAGATGTGCAGCACCGAGTCGTCGGGCAGCGGATCGCGGTGACGGAACCACACCTGCTGCTGGGAGGCCAATCCGGGCAAGCGTTCCAGCTTCTCCTGCGGCACGATGCGCACGTCCCACTCGTCGAACTGATGAAACCCCGCGTCGTTGAACACTTTCATCGACTTCAGCCCCGGCAGGTCGTCCGGTGGCGGCGCCGATGGCATCGCGTCCTGGTGCTCGATGCCGCTCTGATCGACCTGAAACGACGCCGACATGCTGAAAATAGTCTCGCCGTGCTGGATCGCGTTGACTCGCCGGGTGCAGAATGAGCCGCCGTCGCGGATGCGTTCGACGAGAAAGATGGTGGGCGCCTTTCCATCCCCGGGCCGCAGGAAATATCCGTGCAGCGAGTGCACCAGGAAACCCGGGTCGACCGTGCGCACCGCCGACACCAGCGACTGCCCGGCGACATGCCCGCCGAACGTGCGCTGCCAGGCGGCCGAGTCGGCGGAAAAGACGCTGCCCCGGTAGATGTTGACCTCGAGTTGCTCGAGATCGAGGATCTTCTCGATTGCCACGCTATGACCGTCTGCTCTTCGCGCAAGCGCTCATCGCCGTTGTCACCAACCGCGTTGGGCCAGGCGGTGCGGCTGCGCGATCTCCTCGACGTTGATGCCCACCATCGGCTCGCCCAGCCCGCGCGACACCCGGGCCAGCACGTCGGGGTCGTCGTAGAAGGTGGTGGCCTTCACGATCGCGGCCGCGCGGCCGGCGGGATCCCCCGACTTGAAGATGCCCGAGCCGACGAAAACGCCCTCGGCACCGAGTTGCATCATCATCGCGGCATCGGCCGGAGTGGCGATACCGCCGGCGGTGAACAGCGTCACCGGCAGCTTGCCGGCCCGCGCCACCTCAACGACCAGTTCGTAGGGGGCGGCGAGTTCCTTTGCCGCAACGTATAATTCGTCGTCGGACAGCGATGTCAGCCGGCGGATCTCGCCGCCGATGGCCCGCATGTGGGTGGTGGCGTTGGACACGTCGCCGGTGCCGGCCTCACCCTTGGAGCGGATCATCGCCGCGCCCTCGACGATGCGTCGCAGCGCCTCACCGAGATTGGTTGCACCGCACACGAACGGCACGGTGAACTTCCATTTGTCGATGTGGTGGGTGTAGTCGGCCGGGGTGAGCACCTCGGACTCGTCGATGTAGTCCACGCCCAGGCTCTGTAGGATCTGCGCTTCGACGAAGTGCCCGATACGTGCCTTGGCCATCACCGGGATGGTGACAGCGGAGATGATGCCCTCGATCATGTCCGGGTCGCTCATCCGCGAAACCCCGCCCTGGGCGCGGATGTCGGCGGGTACCCGTTCCAGCGCCATCACCGCGACGGCGCCGGCCCCCTCGGCGATGCGGGCCTGCTCCGGTGTGACGACGTCCATGATGACGCCGCCCTTGAGCATCTCGGCCATCCCGCGCTTGACCCGTGCGGTTCCCGTTTGCCCGGTGCCGTTCGACGAAGCGGCGGTATCCACTGCAGACTCTCCTTCACCTGGTACCGCTCAAGTCTAGTGGTGGGCACCCCATCCCTCGCGAGCAGACGCAGAAAGTTAGCGGATGGCCTGTAGCTGGCGGGGTGCGCGGGTCTGAGCCAGCGTGACAGCGTCGGCCAGCAACTCGGACAGCTGCAGCGGATAAACCGTCTCGCCGGCGGCCACCAAGACGGCGATGTCGTCGGCGTCACACCAACGGTGGCAGTGAATGTAGCGGCGCTCGAGTTCGCTTCGCCCGGCGATGGACGGCTCGAACCGATAGGTGCGGTAGACGAAGAAGAACTCCTCGCTGTCGAGCGTCGAACCGTTGAAATCGAAGACGGCGTCACGCCGCCAGACCGGCCCGATCATGTCGACGGGGTTGACCTGCAGGCCGGTTTCTTCGCCCAGCTCGCGGGCGGCGGCCTCGGCCAGGCCCTCATTGTCGCGAACCTGGCCGCCGACGGTAAACCACCAGCGCGGCGCGGTACCGCCGGTGACCGCCGGGTCCGATCCGCACAACAACAGCACCGCGCCGGTCTCGTCGAGCAGCACCACCCGCGCCGACGTCCGTTTCTTCGACACATGACCGGTGTGGGCGCGCTCGGCGATCTCAAAATAGGTTGGCAGCGGCGCGTGTCCGCCCAGTCGAAGCAGCCGCACCAACGACCGCTCGCGCAGCCCCAGGGTGTCGCGCACGGCATCGTTGTGGAAACGACGGGCCAACAGCACCCGCGCTTCGGCGTCGGCCAGCTCAGCGACCAGCGCCGACGGCAGCGACCCCGGGTCGACCATCGCCAGCGCCACCGACAACTCGTTTTCGCACCGCTCGCGATCGCTCCGGCGCGCGCGTTCGGCGGCGTCGGCCAACGCCGCCAGCCGCTTGCCTTGCGCCGCGCCGTGGAACGCGTCCACCGCAACCGCGCGAGCCACCACGGCCTGGCGCGCCAGCGCGCCGTCGAGCGCCTGCCAGGACAGGTCGTAGCGCACGTGCAGCCGGTCGAGCCGGTTGGCGACCTGATACATCCGGGTGCCGAACACCACCAGCACCGCGGCCAGCACGATCAAGACCAGGACCAGCCAGGCCATCAGCTGGCCACCTGAACCTTGACGCCGGTGCCGGCAACCGTCTCGTAGACCCGCATGATCTGATTGGCCACCACCGACCAGTCGTATCGCCGCACCGCCTCCGCGCCGGTGGCGATGTAGCGCTCCCGCAAGACGTCGTTCTCCAGCACCGCGACCAGCGCCGCACCCAATGCCGCGCCATCGCCCACCGGAACGAGCCGACCGGCCTCGCCGTCACGCAGAACCCGCCGGAACGCATCCAGGTCGCTGGCCACCACCGGCGTGCCGGCCGCCATCGCCTCCACCAGCACGATGCCGAAACTCTCCCCGCCGGTGTTGGGTGCGCAGTAGACGTCGGCGCTGCGCAGGGCCGACGCTTTGCCGGCGTCGTCAATCTGGCCCAGGAAGCGCAGATGCACTGCTAAATCGCCTGCGTTGCTGCGTAATTCGTCTTCGTCACCCCGGCCGACGATCAGCAGCTGCACATCGGGAAAGCGCTGCACCAACCTCGGCAGCGCGTCGAGCAATACCGCCATCCCCTTGCGGGGTTCGTCGTAGCGGCCCAGGAACAACACGGTTCTGCCCGGCCGCGGGTACCCGTCCAGCCGCGGCGCGGACGCGAACGCGGCTACGTCGATGCCGTTGGGAATCTCCACCGCGTCGGATCCCAGCGCCTCCATCTGCCAGCGCCGCGCCAGGTCGGACACCGCGATCCGGCCGACGATCTTCTCGTGCCAGGGCCGCAGCACACCCTGGAAGACCGACAGGGTCAGCGATTTGGTCGTCGAGGTGTGAAACGTCGCCACGATCGGCCCCTCGGCCACCCGCAGGGCCCACATGGACAGGCTGGGCGCGTTCGGTTCGTGCAAATGCAGCACATCAAAGTCACCCTGCATGAGCCACCTTCTGACCCTGCGGTGCACCGCCGGAGAAAACTGCAACCGGGCCACCGAGCCGTTGTAGGGAATCGGGACGGCCCTGCCGGCGGAGACCACGTAATCCGGCAGCTTGACGTGCGGTGACGACGGCGCCAGCACGCTGACGGTATGCCCACGGGCGCGCATCACCTCCGCGAGCTGCAGCACATGCGACTGCACCCCGCCCGGCACGTCGAACGAGTACGGACACACCATGCCGATGCGCATCAGGCCTCCCGCAATCTGGCCCGTCGCTCGTCGGACAGATCGGCCAGCCATTGCGGCTGCAGCATATGCCAGTCAGCGGGGTGCGCGGCGATATGGCGGGCGAACAGATCGGCCAGCGCCTGAGTGATGACGCCAACGTCGCCGCCGGCGCAGTCCAGCGCCGGGTAGATGTCGGATCGCCACCCGTCACCCTCGTTCCAGCAATGCGCCGGCAGCAGCGCCGCGCCGGTCTCGATGGCCAGCTTGGCCGGCCCGGCCGGCATCCGGGTCGGTTCGCCGAAGAAATCCACCTGGACCCCGGTGCGGGTGAGGTCACGCTCGGCCATCAGACAGACAATCCGGTTGTCGGCCAGTCTTTCGGCCAGCAGCTCGTAGGGCGGCCGCTCGCCGCCGGACAGCGGAAGCACCTCGAAGCCCAGGCCCTCCCGGTAGGCGACGAACCGCCGGTAGAGCGACTCGGGCTTGAGCCGCTCGACGACGGTGGTCACGCCGCCGTAGGCCTGCACCACCCACACCCCGGCCATATCCCAGTTGCCGCTGTGCGGCAACGCCACCATGGCGCCTCGGCCCGCCGCCAGCGCCGCGTCCAGATGTTCTTTGCCCTGCACCGACTCGTGCAGTTGGCGGCCCAGCTTTGCGTGGTTCATTGTCGGCAAGCGGAACGCCTCTCGCCAATAACGCGCGTAGGAAGCCAGCGAGGCCCGCATCAGGGCACCGGGGACGTCGGCCGGTGCCACGCCGATGACGCGGGCCAGGTTCTTCCGCAATTGATCCGGCCCGCCATTGCGGGCCGCGTAAAGCACGCCGGCGTCAAAAACGTTGCGGGCGGCGAACTCCGGCATCGCCCGCACCGTCATCCAGCCGGCCGCATACCCCCAGTCGGCCAGGCTTGCCCCAGGCATTTTCAGGCCCCCCGAGACCCGGATCACGGCTCGTCCGTCTCCGGCTGCTGACGGGTCAGCGGCTCCGCCGCCCCCGGCGAGTGGCGCACGGTGTGCAATCGCTGGGCGCAGGTGATCATGCTGGCCAGCGCCAGCAGCCACATCGCCACGTGCAGCGCCCATGGCAGCGGGAACACCGGCAGGTCGGACAGTCCCGCGCCCACCAGCACGATGATCAACCGTTCCGCGCGTTCGATGAAGCCGCCGTCACCGCGCAATCCGCTCGCCTCGGCGCGGGCCTTGATATAGGAGATCACCTGCGAGGTGACCAGGCAGATGAAGGTCGCCACCACCAGCGACGGGCTGCGCAGACCGAACGCCGCCCACCACGCCAGCCCGCAGAAGACCGCGCCGTCACTGATCCGGTCGCAGGTGGCGTCCAGCACCGCGCCGAATCTGCTGCCGCCACCACTCTCCCGGGCCATCGCCCCGTCGACCAAGTCGAACATCACGAAAAACCAGATCACCAACGCGCCGACGAACAGCCGACCGGTCGGGAACAGTGTCAGCGCGGCCAGCACCGCGGCTGCGGTGGCGATGATCGTGACGGCGTCGGCGGTGAAGCCGGCCCGCAGGAATGCCCGCGCCAGCGGTGTGGTGACTCGTGCGACGCCCTCACGGGACAGTAATTTGCTCATGGCTGCTTCGCCCACTCGGTGGCCAGCAGCCGACGGGTGTCACGCAGCAACTGCGGGATCACCTTGGAGTCGCCGACGATCGTGATGAAGTTGGCGTCACCGCCCCACCGCGGCACGACGTGCACGTGCAGGTGTTCGGCCAGCGATCCGCCCGCCGATATCCCCAGGTTCAGCCCGACATTGAAGCCGTGCGGACGGGACACGGCCTTGATGACGCGAATCGCCTTCTGCGTGAACGCCATCAGCTCGGCGCTCTCCTTGTCGGTCAGATCCTCGAGTTCGGAGATCCGACGGTACGGCACCACCATCAGATGCCCCGGGTTGTACGGGTAGAGGTTGAGCACGGCATACACCAGTTCGCCGCGGGCCACCACCAGCCCGTCCTCGTCGGGCAGTTGCGGAATCTCGGTGAACAGCTGCGCCGGATCGGAGTTCTCCCGCTTCAGCGGCGCCTCGGCCAGATAGCTCATCCGATACGGTGTCCACAACCGCTGCAGATGATCGGATTCGCCGACGCCCCGGTCAATGATGAAGTCCTCGTCAGCCACGACCGCCCGCCTTCACCAGATCGGCGGTGGGCGCGGTGTTTTCGCGATCGGCGATCCATTTCACGATCGCGGCGACAGCGTCGTCGCGGGGCACCCCGTTGATCTGGCTGCGATCGCCGAACCGGAAACTGACCGCCTCTGCGGCGACGTCACGGTCGCCGGCCAACAGCATGAACGGCACCTTCTGGGTGGTGTGGTTGACGATCTTCTTGGCCATCCGATCGTCGCTGGCGTCCACCTCGACCCGCACCCCGTGCGACCGCAGTTGTGCCGCGACGTCGTTCAGGTAGGCAATGTGGTCGTCGGCAACCGGGATACCGACCACTTGCACCGGCGCCAACCACGCCGGGAACGCGCCGGCGTAGTGCTCGGTGAGGATGCCGAAGAACCGCTCGACCGACCCGAACAGCGCGCGGTGGATCATCACCGGCCGCTGCCGGGTTCCGTCGCCGGCGGTGTACTCCAGCTCGAACCGCTCCGGAAAGTTGAAGTCCACCTGGATGGTCGACATCTGCCAGCTGCGGCCCAGCGCGTCACGGGCCTGTACGGAGATCTTGGGCCCGTAGAACGCCGCACCGCCCGGGTCGGGCACCAACTGCAGACCGGATTCGGCCGCCACCCCGGCCAGCGCGTTGGTGGCTTCCGCCCACATCGCATCGGAGCCGACGAACTTGTCCGGGTCCTTGGTGGACAGCTCCAGATGGAAGTCGTCCAGCCCGTAGTCGCCGAGCAGCTCGAGCACGAAGCGCAGCAGCGATGCCAGCTCGTCATGCAGCTGCTGGCGGGTGCAGAAGATGTGCGCGTCGTCCATGGTGAACCCGCGCGCCCGGGTCAGGCCGTGCACCACACCGGATTTCTCGTAGCGGTAGACTGTGCCGAACTCGAAGAGCCGCAACGGAAGTTCGCGATAAGACCGACCGCGAGCCCGGTAGATCAGGGTGTGCATCGGGCAGTTCATCGGCTTCAGGTGGTAGTCCTGACCCGGCTTGCGCACCGTCCCGTCGTCGTCATATTCGGCGTCGAGGTGCATCGGCGGGTACATGCCGTCGGCGTACCAGTCCAGGTGCCCGGAAGTATGGAACAGGTCCGCCTTGGTGATGTGCGGCGTGTTGACGAACTCGTAGCCGGCCTCGATGTGCTTGCGCCGCGAGTACTCTTCCATCTCCCGGCGTATGATGCCGCCCTTAGGATGGAAAACCGGTAAGCCGGAACCGATCTCGTCGGGAAAGCTGAACAGGTCCAGCTCGATGCCCAGCTTGCGGTGGTCGCGGCGTTGGGCTTCCTCGATCAGCGTCAGGTGACGCTCCAGGGCCTCCTGGGACTCCCAGGCAGTGCCGTAGATGCGTTGCAGGCTGGCGTTGTTCTGGTCGCCGCGCCAGTAGGCGGCCGAGCTGCGGGTGAGCTTGAACGCCGGAATGTGGCGGGTGGTCGGTATGTGCGGTCCACGGCACAAGTCGCCCCAAACGCGATCTCGGGTACGGGGATTGAGGTTGTCGTAGGCGGTGAGCTCGTCGCCGCCGACCTCCATCACCGCCGGGTCGCCGGATTTGTCGTCGACGAGTTCGAGCTTGTAGGGCTCGTCGGACAGTTCGGCGCGGGCCTGCTCCTTGGATTCGTAGACCCGCCGGGAGAACAGCTGCCCGTCCTTGACGATCCGGCGCATCCGCTTTTCCAGCGCCTCCAGATCTTCCGGGGTGAACGGCGCCGGCACGTCGAAGTCGTAGTAGAAGCCGTCGCTGATCGGCGGCCCGATCCCCAGCTTGGCGTCCGGGAACAGGTCCTGGACGGCCTGGGCCAGCACGTGGGCGCACGAGTGCCGGATCACGCTGCGGCCGTCATCGGTGTCGGCCGCCACCGGGATCACCTCGGCGTCGACGGCGGGCATCCAGCTCAAGTCGCGCAGTTTGCCGTCGGCGTCGCGCACCACCACGACCGCGTCGGGCACGCCGCGGCCGGGCAGCCCCGCGCCGGCCATCGCGGCGGCCGCGCTGGTCCCGGCAGGCACCCGAATCGGGGCTGCGGCGGGCTGTGCGGGGGCGGTCATTGCGGCGTTCTCCAAGGTTCGGGGGGGTCGACGACCATGCTATCGGGACCTACCGGAGCCGAGCAGGGCCGTCGAGCACTCGCCGCTCGGGCAGAATAGGGCCGTGGGGGTTCAGACGGCTCTGGCATTGCTGCTCGCCGCCGTCGGCGTCGTCGTGGTGGTGAGCTGGATCGGCGAGCGCGCGGGACTGCCCAGCGCGGCGCTTCTCACTCTTGTCGGCATTGGCTATGGGCTGCTGCCGGGGCCGAACATCAGCCTCGATCCCGATATTGTGATGACCTGCATATTGCCGCCGCTGCTGTACAACGCGGCGCTGGAATCGTCGCTTGTCGGGATACGCCACAATCTGCGCACGGTCATCAGCCTGTCGGTGGTTCTCGTTCTGGTGACCGCGTCGTTGGTCGGTGTGGCGTTCAGCCTGCTCGTCGGCGGCGCAACGCTCGCGGTGGGCATGGCGCTGGGTGCCGCGGTGGCGCCTCCGGATCCGGTGGCCGCGCTCGCCGTCGCACGCAAGGTCGGTCTACCGCTCAACATCGTCACCCTCATCGAGGGCGAAGGGCTGCTCAACGACGCGACCGCGCTCACCACCTTCTCGGTCGCCATCGCCGTCGCCCGGGGCGGCGGATTCTCGGTGCCGTCGGCAGTCGGGACGTTCGTCCTGGCGGCGGTGGGCGGTCTGGTGGTGGGCGTGGTGCTGGCGTACTGCCGACGTTTCTTCCGGCGCTGGACCCGCGACGTGCTGACGGCCAACGCGATTTCGCTCGCCACACCGTTTTTGACCTATCTGGTGGCCGAGAAGGTCCACGCCTCGGGTGTTTTGGCCGTCGTGGTCTGTGGGCTGATCGTCGGCCACGACTCGCCACGATCGGAATCGGGAGCGAGCCGGCTACAGACACGCGCCGTCTGGCGACTGGTCAACTTCCTGCTCGAAGGTCTCGTGTTCCTGCTGATCGGTCAGCAGCTGCCGACCATTCTCCACGGGCTCGGCGGCTACCAACTGTCGACGATCGTCGTGGCGATCACGGTCACCGTCGCGGTGGTGCTGTTGGTGCGGCCAGTGTGGTTGTTGCTCACCCAGTCGCTTCCGCGGCCGCTGCATACCCGGCTCGGAAACGTCTCCGGCGACGACACCTATAGGGACCGCAACTCGGAGCTACTAAGTGGCCCTGAAGTTTTCGTGCTGAGCTGGGCCGGCACCCGCGGCGTGGTGAGCCTCGCCGCGATTTTCGCGGTGCCGTTCGTCACAGACAGCGGCGCGCCGTTTCCCAACCGGAGTCTGTTGCTGTTCTGCACCTTCGTGGTCGTGCTGGTGACGCTGATCGGACAGGGAGTCACGTTCGCTCCACTGGTACGTGCCCTGGGCCTGCACGCCAATGCCGTCGACGAAGTGCGTCTGCGAAATCAGGCTCGCCGGGCCGCGGTCCAGGCTGCACTCGACAGACTCGACGAGCTGGACAAACAGGACTCCGACGACGTTGATCCGCGGGCAATCGAAGGGGTGCGCGAGCAGTTGTCGGACCGGCTCGAGCGATATCAACGTCGACTGGATCTGCTGGAGTCATGGGATTCCGATGAGATACCCGCCTCCCCCGGCTACGAGGCTGCCGTCGGAATACGCCGGACGGCCATCGAGGCCGAGCGCGACGAACTCCTGCGCTGGCGTGACGCCGGCATGCTGCCCGACCAGAGTCTTCGTGTACTCGAACGCGAGCTCGACCACGAAGAGGGCGCGCTGCCGATCGCCACGCCGCGGTCACGGTGGCGTAGTCCCTGAGGAGCGGCTGACGAAAAGCCTTACCGTTGGCCGGGTTTGAGCAGCACGAACAGCGCCTCGGCGTCGGTCAGCACCTCCTCGCCGTCGCACAGTCGGCCCTCGACGAAGATCTTGCGACCGTCGACTCGGCTTACCCCGGCGTCGACCTGCAGCTCCTTCTCGATCGGCACGGTCTGGCGATAGTTCAGGTGTAGGTACGCGGTGCGCTGATAGGGTCCGCCGCCGAGCACCGCCGACGTCAACCCCAGCACCGAATCGAACAGGTGCGCAATCTCGCCGCCGTGTACGGCGCCGTTGCGCCCCAGATGAAACCGGCGGAATCGGGCCCGGCCACGGATCCGGCCGTCGTCAGTTTTCGCCATCTTCATCGGCACGGTCAGGATGTTGCCGCGCATCGGCAGGTCCATCCGGCGGCCCGACGGTGACTGCCATTCGTCGGTATCGAACGGGCTGAGCAGGCCGGACACCTTCTCCAGCAGGCCGGCGGCCTCGCCGATCACCTCGTCGGGCGCGTCGACCGCGCGGGCGTGGTCCTGCAGCGTCCGCACCGCGTCGATGAACCTGCCGTAGTCGGAGCCGCCCTTGGTGGTCGGCTCGGGCGGATTGAATCCGCCGCCCGGGTGTTTGGCATTCACTCTGCGCTCACGGCGCGACTCACTCCTTGGATTCAAGCGGTCGCTGCAACAAAGGCGGACGGGTCTGAGAGTAGTCGGTTGAGTTCTTCGGCGGGGGTGCGCCAGCCGAAGCGCTTGCGGGGACGCGCGTTGAGTTCGGCCGCGACGTTGT
>NZ_JBOHHI010000206.1:0-4016 GCF_050700595.1 Mycobacterium sp. | reverse complement strand
ATCGACAACCGCGATGCCGGTGTGGTGTTTTTCGCCCCAGGCGAGATCAAGCCCAACGAAGTGCATGGGGTTACTGTGCCTCATCCGGGTGCTTACCCGCCGCCGTAAGCTGTGTATTCGTGACGATTCCCGATGTTCTGGCCGGCCGCTACGCCAGCGACGAGATGGTGGCGATCTGGTCGCCGGAGGCCAAAGTCGTCGCCGAGCGGCGGTTGTGGCTGGCGGTGCTGCGGGCGCAGGCGGAACTGGATGTAGATGTGCCCGCCGACGCGATCGCCGACTACGAACGGGTGCTCGACGACGTCGACCTGGCCTCGATCGCCGCCCGTGAACGGGTGCTGCGCCACGACGTCAAGGCTCGCATCGAGGAGTTCAACGCGCTGGCCCGCCACGAACACGTGCACAAGGGCATGACCAGCCGCGACCTGACCGAGAACGTCGAGCAGCTGCAGATCCGCCGATCGCTGGAATTGGTGTTCTCCCACGGCGTGGCGGTGGTGGCACGGCTGGCAGAGCGGGCGGTGACCTACCGCGACCTGGTGATGGTCGGACGCAGCCACAACGTCGCCGCGCAGGCCACCACGCTGGGCAAACGGTTCGCCTCGGCGGCGCAGGAGACCCTGCTCGCGTTGACCCGGCTGCGGGAGCTGATCGACCGCTACCCGCTGCGCGGCATCAAAGGCCCGGTGGGCACCGCGCAGGACATGCTCGACCTGCTCGGCGGCGACCCGGCGAAGCTGGCCGTACTTGAGCAGCGCATCGCCGAATTCTTAGGGTTCTCAACAGTTTTGACCAGCGTGGGACAGGTGTACCCGCGGTCCCTGGACCACGACGTGGTTTCGGCGCTGGTGCAGTTCGGCGCCGGTCCGTCGTCACTGGCGCACACGATCCGGTTGATGGCCGGCCATGATCTGGTCAGCGAGGGGTTCGCGCCCGGGCAGGTCGGTTCGTCGGCGATGCCGCACAAGATGAACACCCGCAGTTGCGAACGGATCAACGGACTGCAGGTGGTGCTGCGTGGTTACGCCTCGATGGTCGCCGAACTGGCCGGCGCACAGTGGAACGAGGGTGACGTGTTCTGCTCGGTGGTGCGCCGAGTTGCGCTGCCGGACAGCTTCTTCGCCGTCGACGGGCAAATCGAGACATTTTTGACCGTGCTGGACGAGTTCGGCGCCTACCCCGCGGTGATCCAGCGGGAACTGGACCGCTATCTGCCGTTTTTGGCCACCACCAGGGTGTTGATGGCGGCGGTGCGCGCCGGGATGGGCAGGGAGTCGGCGCACGAGGTGATCCGCGAACACGCGGTGGCGGCGGCACTCGCGATGCGGGAAGGCGCCGAACCCGACCTGCCGGGGCGGCTGGCCGCCGACCCGCGGCTGCCGTTGGATCGGGTTGCCGTGGATGCCGCGCTGACCGACCGGCGGGCGTTCATCGGCGCCGCGGGCGATCAGGTCGACGCGGTGGTCGCGGCGGTGGACGCGTTGGTCGCCCGCTACCCGGACGCGGCCAAATACACGTCGGCCGCCATCCTTTAGCACCCATGACCGCTTCGGCTGCGCTTTCCGGCATCGACTTCACCGACCTGGACAATTTCGCCAACGGATTTCCGCACGCTTTGTTCGCCATCCACCGTCGCGAGGCGCCGGTGTTCTGGCACGAGCCGACCGAGCACACCCCCGATGGCGAAGGCTTCTGGTCGGTGGCCACTTACCCCGAAACCCTTGCTGTGCTGCGGGATCCGGTGACATTTTCGTCTGTCACCGGTGGTGAGCGACCGTTCGGCGGCACCCTGTTACAGGACCTGGCAATCGCGGGCCAGGTTCTCAACATGATGGACGATCCACGACATGCGCAGATCAGACGACTGATCAGCTCCGGACTGACGCCGCGAATGATCCGTCTCGTCGAGGACGATCTGCGGGCGCGGGCGCGCCGGCTGCTGGACACGGTGGTGCGGGGCGAACCCTTCGACTTTCTCGTTGACATCGCCACCGAAGTGCCGATGCAGATGATCTGCATCCTGCTGGGAGTGCCGGAATCCGAGAGACATTGGCTATTCGAGGCCATCGAGCCGCAGTTTGACTTCGGCGGCTCGCGCAAGGCGTCTCTTTCGCAGCTGTCGGCCGAGGAGGCCGGGTCGCGGATGTACGCCTACGGCCAGGAGCTGATCGCGTCGAAGCGTGCTGAGCCGACCGACGACATGTTGTCGGTAGTCGCGAACGCGATGGCCGACACTGCGGACGCGCCGGCCCTGTCCGATCTCGAGCTATACCTGTTCTTCAGTCTGCTGTTCAGCGCCGGCGCGGAGACGACGCGCAACGCGGTCGCGGGTGGGCTGCTGGTGCTTGCCGATCACCCGGAGCAATTACAGGCGCTGCGTGGCGATCCCGGCATGCTGCCGTCGGCGGTCGAGGAAATGGTTCGGTGGACGTCGCCGTCGCCGTCCAAGCGGCGCACCGCCACGCGCGACATCACGCTCGGCGGACACTCGATCGAGGCCGGACAGAAGGTACAGATCTGGGAGGGCTCGGCCAACCGTGACGAAGCTGTGTTCGATCGCGCCGACGAATTCGATATCTTACGTAAACCTAATCCGCACTTGGGCTTTGGTCAGGGTGTGCATTATTGTCTGGGCGCCAACCTGGCCCGGCTGGAACTTCGGGTGCTCTTCGAGGAATTGCTGCGGCGCTTCGACGGAGTGCGGGTCGCGGCACCCGTCGAGTGGGCTCGCAGCAACCGGCACACCGGCATCCGGCATCTGGTCGTCGAATTGCTCGGTGCCGGGTGAGATTCTCGCCACGCGAGATCGCGCTGTCGCCGGACGTGTTCTCCTCGGTGATGGCGACCGGGATTCTGTCGGTCGCCGCGCGCAACCATCACTACTGGTGGATGAGTGGAACGCTGGGCATCCTCGCGTCGCTGGTCCTACTGATTCTGGTCGTGTTGGTGGGCATCGGCGTCTCGGCCAAACGAAAGGTCGCGCCGTGGGACCTGAGCGATCCCGACGTCACGCTGCGGTTGTTCACGTTCGTGGCGGCGTGCGCGGTGCTGGACAGCCGACTGACATCGCATCCGGTGGTGACCCGGGTACTGGGCGGGATTGCCCTGTCGGCCTGGCTTGTGCTGAGCGTGCTCACCGCGCGCAATATGGCGACGCGGCCCTGGGCGGCACTGCGGGATGATGCCCACGGCGCCTGGGAGTTGGCCAGCGTCGGCACGTCCGGTTTGGCGATTGTCACCAGCCAGGCGGCGCGGTACACCGGTCATCACTGGTGGCTGGCGGTCGCGGTGCCGACCTGGGTGGTCGCGATCGCCGTCTACGGCCTGATGACCTGGCTGATCCTGTGGCGTGCGGTCACCGAGCGCCAGGACCGGGACGGATTCGAGCCCGACACCTGGATTCTGATGGGCGCACTGGCCATCGCCACGCTGGCCGGCGACGACATCCACCAACTGGCGCCCGGCTGGCTGGCCGGCAGCGTCCGGATGGTCACTGTGGTGAGCTGGGTGGCGGCGACGGTGTGGATACCGCCACTGATTTACTTCGGCCTGCATCGGATCAACCGGCGGCCCGAAGTGCTGCAACTCACCGGGGCGTGGTGGACGCTGGTGTTTCCAATGGGCATGTATTCGGTGGCCTCGCACGCGATGGCCGGAGAACTCGGTGCGCGGTCCATGCAGACGATATCGCTGGTGTTCTTCTGGAACGCGCTGGCGGTGTGGGTGATTGTGGTCGTCGCCGGGCTGCTGCGAATCCGGCAGCGCGACCGGTCTGGCAGGGCCGCCGGCTCCATCTGATGATGGCGACCCGTCCCCCTCGCCGCTCCGCGGCTGGGGGTGCCCCCAGCGCCCGGCTTCGCCGCGCTTGCGATCGCCGCCCCGGTAATCGCGCGGCGACCCGCTGCGCCCGGCTTCGCCGCGCTTGCGATCGCCGCCCCGGTAATCGCGCGGCGACCCGCTGCGCCCGGCTTCGCCGCGCTTGCGATCGCCGCCCCGGTAATCGCGCGGCGACCCGC